>JABDLO010000083.1 GCA_013002995.1 Saprospiraceae bacterium
TCATTGCCCTTGGCATGGTAGATGATATTCTGGCAGATAAGGACAATGCCAGAAGAAGAATGTTTGAGCAGGCCTCAGGGATTTCAAAATACAAGACAAGAAAACGAGAGACCCTCAATAAGTTAAAGTCGACATCTGAAGACCTGGATAGGATTGAAGATCTCCTATTTGAAATAGAGAATAACCTCAAAATGCTTGAAAAACAAGCAAAGAGGACAAAGAAATATTTTGACCTTAAAGCACAATACAGGACACTCAGTATTGAATATGCCCTCAGGTCGATTTCCACACTTAAGGATCAATACAAAGAAGTAAAAGCTAAGCTTAATAAGGAAGAGGGCATCTACCGTGAAATAGATGTGAAGCTGAAGAAAGAAGAAGCTGAACTTCAATCCATTAAAGGAAATAACCTTCATCAGGAAGAAACTCTGTCGGTTAAGCAACGCGAACTCAATGAGCTTGTAAATGGCATCAGAAATGATGAGAATAGGAAAAACCTTGCCATTCAACGGATGGGATTTAAGCAAGAGGAAATCACCAAGATCTATTCTGCTAATGAAAGGTATTCTGATACCATCAATTCAACAGATGAAGAAATCAAGAGGATAAAAACCTTGCTTGAAGGTGAAAACCTTAAACTGGTTGAAATTGAAAAAGAAGCAGCTGAGGCTCAAGAGATTTATGAGTCTAAGCAGAAAGAATACAATGATATCCGTTCAGAACTTGATGCCTACTCCAGGAACAAAGAGCGGCTGTCTATGACCATTTTTGAGACTGAGAAGTCACTTGCAGTAACTCAGAATCAAGTGGAGAATGTTGGGATAGAGTTTAGGAATACAGCTGCTGATATTAAAGACCTTCAGCTTTCTACCGATGAATCAGAGTCAGTTTTTATATCCTCACAGAAAGATGTAGAATCTTTGACTAAAGAAGTATCGCTTAGAAAAGAGGTTATAGAAAGAAAGAAACAAGAGATTCAATCCGCTGAGGCTGATCTTTCAGGGGTAAAGGATGATTTGTCAGCGTTATACAGAAAAAGAGATGCCATCTCCAATGAGAGAGATCTGCTGAAGAGCATGATTGATAATCATGAGGGATATCCTGAGTCCATTAAGTTCCTGAGTAAGAAATGGAAGAATAAGGTACCCATCCTCTCTGATATCCTTGATGTAGATGACCAATACAAGGCAATTATTGAGCAATACCTTGAAGGATTTCTTAATTATTTCATTGTACCTTCAAGAAAGGAGGCCATTGAAGCGATCCAGTTGCTTACCGATTCTCAGAAAGGGAAGGCTAATTTTTTCCTGGCAGATCAATTTACAGATCAATCACACAAAATTGTACCTCCTGCCAATTGCATTCCTGCTGTTAATGTGGTCAAAATTGATGATCAATATAAGCTCATCCTTGCTGCATTATTAGAAGGGGTCTTTATCCATACAGGCAGTATTACCGACATAGATCAGAAATCGCTGGTAGATGGTGTGACCGTGCTGGATGGTTCTGGAAAGGTCATACTCAAAGCTAAAGAAATCAGAGGAGGTTCAGTAGGACTGTTTGAAGGGAAGAAGATAGGGAGAAAGAAGAATCTGGAAAAACTGAACAAATCACTTCTTAAGGTTGAAACAGATATAGATTTACTTAAACACAAGCTGGAAAGACTTACAGATAGCATAAAAATTGCTAAATCTGAGGATGTGTCAACTGACCTTCAAGAGGTGGAACAGAAACTTACCCGAGCTAAAGAAAATCATTTCCAGGTACAATATAAAAGAGAAAGTACATCTAAGAGGATGGCCCAGCTTGAAGCCTCTAATAGTGCCCTGACAGAAAAGAAAACTAATCTGGAAGAAAGAATCAGTGCTTTTCAATTGACCATTGAAACCAATAAGAAGGAGTTAGAAAACCTTACCAATGGGCGGTTATTCTCAGATAGTGAAATTGATGAATTGAATCATGCCCTGAACCAGGCTAGAGAAAAATTCAATAGACTGAACATCCTTCATATCCGTCAGCAGAATCATGTTGAAAATATCCAGAAAGACATCAATCTGAAAAATCAAAAACGTGATGATCTCCTAAAGGATATCGAGCAGAATGATGATATCCTCAAGAAGGATAAAAAGGAAATTGAAGATCTTTCTGAGGAAATCAATCAATTGGAGAAGGTCCTTTCTGAAAGATATGTTACCAGGGATGAAAAAAGGTCTCAACTCAACGAGGCTGAGAAGGATTATTATAGCGCGAGAAATGTCATCAATGAGAAAGAGGATGAAGTAAGAAAGTTAAATAGGTCGCTCAATCAGTCTCAGGTACATATCAATCTGTTTAAGGATGACTACAATGAGATCAAGTTTAAGATCAGTGGTGTAAGTGAACGCCTCAAGATAGAATTTGATATCATCTTAAATGATATCATCAATGATGAAGTGGATGAATCCATGCCATATGAAGAACTGGAGCAAAAGGTGGACAGATTGAAGTCCAGATTGGCCAACTTCGGTGAAATAAATCCTATGGCTGTCACAGCCTATGATGAGATGAAAGAAAGGTATGATACCATTCAAGGGCAACGAGAGGATATTGTTGAAGCTAAAAATTCATTGCTGGAGACCATTGAGGAAATAGAGAATACTGCTACAGAAAAATACCTGGCTGCTTTCTCTGAAGTCAGAGAGAATTTTATCAATGTGTTCAGGAGTTTATTTACGGAAGATGATACTTGTGATCTAATTCTTTTGGATCCTGAAAATCCTCTAGATTCTGATATTGAGATCATTGCAAAACCAAAAGGTAAGAAGCCGAAGAGCCTCAATCAGTTGTCAGGAGGGGAGAAGACGCTTACTGCGACTGCATTGCTTTTCGCTTTATATCTATTAAAACCTGCACCTTTCTGTATTTTCGATGAAGTGGATGCTCCCCTGGATGATGCCAATATTCAGAAGTTCAACAAGATTATACAGAATTTCTCTTCAGAATCACAATTTATCATCGTGACACATAATAAATCCACGATGGCAGCAGTAGATGTTCTGTATGGGGTATACATGCAGGAACAAGGGGTTTCAGGTGTAACACCTGTTGATTTCCGCAATTACGACCATCAGCCCATTATCCAGGCAATCAATAATTGATTTAATTCACTTAATCCAGACTTCATTTTCTTTGGGACTTATTGTAGCTTTATGAGGTACGCCTTAATTAATAAGTTACAAACCAATCGATGATGAAAAAACTCTTAATTCCATTTATTTTACTTCTTCCTTTTATTGTTGTTGCACAACCCTCACTGGAAGCACTTAAAGCAGAAGCACAGAAAAGAATTGATGATAACGCCAAGATGGCACAGGTCATGGTAGATAAGGTGTTTAGCTTTGCTGAGCTTGGATTCCAGGAGATTGAAACTTCTAATTATCTAACTGGGATCTTAAAAGAAAATGGATTTGAGATTGAAGAAGGAATATCGGGAGTTCCTACCGCCTGGTGGGCGAAGTGGGGTAGTGGAAAGCCTGTAATTGCCCTTGGAAGTGATCTTGATTGCATACCCAAAGCTTCACAAAAACCTGGTGTGGCATATCATGATCCTATTGTGGAAGGAGCACCCGGGCACGGAGAAGGCCATAATTCAGGAATTCCTTTAAATGTGCTTGCTGCTCTGACGGTAAAAGAAATAATGGAAGAAAATAATCTGAGTGGTACATTGATCCTATGGCCCGGAGTGGCAGAAGAATTAGTAGGTACTAAAGCATATTTTACTCGAGATGGATACTTTGACGATGTGGATATTTCAATTTTTACCCATGTGAGCAATAATATGTCGGTATCGTACGGACAAGCCCGGGGGACGGGATTGATATCAGTAGAGTATACATTTGAAGGAGAGGCGGCTCACGCTGCGGGATCTCCGTGGAGAGGAAGGAGTGCCGCTGATGCTGTAGAACTTATGAATATAGGATGGCAATACCAGAGAGAACACCTGGATCCCTTGCATCGATCACATTCCGTTATTAAGAATGGAGGTGACCAACCCAATGTTGTTCCATCTGAAGCATCGATATGGTATTACTTCCGTCATGTTACTTACCCTAAGATCATGGAGGTATATGAAAGAGCCAATAAGATGGCTGAAGGAGCTGCATTGATGACCAATACCAAGATGAGTAAGAAAATTCTCGGTTCGGCATGGCCTAGACATTTTAATAAGACCATCGCTGAAGCCATGTACCAGAATATCAGAGAGGTAGGACTTCCTGAATGGACCCCTGAAGAACAATTATTGGCTAAAGCCATCCAAAAAGAAGTGAATTCTCCTGTTGAAGAATATGGACTGGCCACCAAGTTGGATACCATAGGGCTCCCAGTGACAAGATTTGTCAGTGGAGGGTCGGATGATATTGGTGATATTTCATGGAAGTTACCGACGGTAACCCTTCGATTTCCAAGTAACGTTCCTAGACTGCAGGGGCATCATTGGTCCAATGCCATAACAATGGCAACGCCCATAGCTCATAAGGGTGTAGTCGCAGGCGCCAAGGTTCAGGCCATGACCATTCTTGATTTTGTCATGCAACCTGAGAAAGTAGAGGAAGCGTGGAAGTACTTTACTGAAGAGCAGGGAATGAAAACCCAATACGTACCTATGGTAACAGAGGATGACAGCCCTGCCATTTACCTGAATACTGAAATCATGGAAGAATTCCGCCCTCAACTTGAGCCATACTATTACGATGAAACCAAATATGATAGCTACCTCGATCAGTTGGGAATTAACTTTCCGACGCTGAGAGCACCTGTTGAGGTATTTGTTGATAAATTACCTGAAGGAACTACTGGAGATCAATTAAAAGCTATGTTTTCTGAATATGGTGATGTGCTTTCGGCTAGAATCATGAAGGACAAGACTTCAGGCTCCCTTCAGGGATATGTTGAAATGCCTTTTGGCGATGAAGCCCAGAAAGCCATTAAAGCCATTTCTGACAAGAAAATGCCGGGAATCGGAGAAATGAAAGTAAAGACAGAAAGTTCAGCTTCTGCTGAATAGGTCTTTTACGTATTAGGCTGATTTATTGAGACCGATTTAGCTGTAGCTCTTGGCTCATCAATAGTAATATGACTGAGGAAGTTCATGATTTCATTACGCTTATCATAGAATGAAGGAAGATATAATTCCGGCATCGGGTCAGCAGGAGGGAAGTTTTCCCTCAGGTGATTGACTTGTCTTCCATTCTTCCAAAACCTAAAACATACATGAGGACCAGTTGCAAGTCCTGTTGATCCGACATAGCCTATTGTCTCTCCTCTTTGGACAGTTGCTCCGGGAACGATGCCCTTGGCAAATCGAGACATATGAAGGTATTGCGTCTGGTAAGTCTTATCATGCTTTATTTTTACAAATTTTCCATTGGCCTTTGTATAAGAAGCAGATATGACAACTCCATCGGCAACAGTTCTGATCGGAGTCCCGTGCAGTGCTGCATAATCAGTTCCTAAGTGAGGAATCTTTCTCTTTTTAATCGGGTGAAACCTGCTGTATGAGAATGGACTGGATATCCTGGAATACTTTACAGGAGAAAGCAAGAACGACTTTTTGCTAGGTCTTGCTTCCTGATCAAAAAATCCACTGTATTGATCTGATTCGAAGTAGATTGCATAGTGTTCTCCTCTCGCATTTTTATAATATGCGCCCAGAAGTTTACCTAAAGAAATAGGGCGTTCATCAATGTATTTACGCTCATAGATCAACTTAAATTCATCTCCTTTCTTGGCATGATAGAAACTTACAGAAGAGGCGAGTGCATCTTCCATGAGATCAACAAGTGCAAAATCATATCCTTGCCCTACAAGTGCATCCCAAAGCGAAGTCTGTAATTTTCCGGAAGCTGTTTCTACACAAGTAATGTATTCTCTTTCAATATTTCTTACGCTCACAGAATCTCTGAAATCGTAGACCACATAACTTAAAGGATCTGGCTCATAGACAAGAGCTACTGCAGTTCCACAAGAATCTTCTCTCACGATGGAATATTTCTTTCCAACTCTGATTCTTCTTACATCATAGACTTCCTTAGCTTTTTGCTCTAATTCAGCAATAAGTGGATAGGATATTCCACTATTGTAAAGGATGTCTCCAAGGAACTGATTATTAGCAATGGAAGATTCCTCGAAGAAGTAGTCTTCATTTGAGAATCCATATTGCTCAACAGAAGCTGTTTTTCTCATCTCAGTAACTGGTGAAGAAACCACATTATGATCATGGTTAATTCCGGTTATGTAACGGTAGATTCCTACAAGTGATAGTGTAACAACTAGTGCAATAGTGATATCATACCATACTCTTCTTTCCTTAGTCATCATGGGATTGTGAGTTGTCAATATGCGTAGCTTTTCTTGATAATTAATTCCAATATTAGGCGCAAAAATAACTTAGATATTCTACTTAACAAAATAACTGATGTTTTGGTATGATTTATTCAGTTTTTTTCTAAATAATTTTCTGTCCGGTGTATAGGAGTTGCAAGTTTATTTGCAACAGGATCCAGCATGAAAAGAGGATGTCTCAAAAGTTAATCGTAGAAACTTAGGATGAAATTATATCTCGCAGAGACGGTAAGTCCGCAGAGTAAAATTAAATCTTAGCGGTCTTTGCGCCTTTGCGAGAAAATAAATTTTGAGGCAATCTGAGTGTTTTACTTATGAGACAGCCGCTACCATTTCTTTCAAATGAATTTGAAAGTCCTCTGTTTAAGTCTTTTTAATAAACTTAATAAATACCTCCGATCCTGCTCTTGGGGCAATGCTATTGTAACATGGGTCGCAATACTTAATGGTGAAAAATTCCCGGAATAATTGCTTGTACTCTTCCTGGTTTCCTCCATACGGAGGACCTTCCCTGTCAAATACAATATTGAATAAGAGACCCACAATGTATCCATGATCATTAAGTAAAGAATGGGAATGACTGATATACCTATTTCTTAGTTCAGGTAGCAATGCACAGAAAAAAGTTTGTTCGAGTATGATGTCATATGATCCTTTATGATTAAAATAGTCGTCTCTTATAAGTGTTACAGAATGGCCCTCAGGTAGCTTTTTACCGATGTTTTTTATAGCTGCGGTAGAAATATCAATGACTGTAAGATTTTTAAATCCTTTTTCAAGAAGATAAATGACTTCATAACCATTTCCTGCACCGGGTATAAGGATGTTTAAGTTTAAGTCTTCGAGCTGATCAATGTATGTGGTTAAAGGTTTTGATGCATAACCTATGTCCCATCCGGTTTTGCCACTGGCATATCGTTCATCCCAAAATTTTCGATCAAGTGTTTTCACTATATAGGTTTAAATATGAAATAAAATCTGTTGATGGTACTTCAGTCATATGATGGTATCTCATCATCATAATTAATTGTCCTCTGTGGAATGTAGAATGATTGATGCAATGATGAATCATCTGATACCGCGGATTCTTATATCCTTTACCTGACATCGTTGCATATCTAATTGAGTTGTTGAGATCATTTTCATCATAGTTAATCACAAGTTCAGTAAGTTGTTCAGAGAATTCTAGGAATTTATCCATTGTTTCTTCTCGATGATCACTTTGCAATGAAGAGATATCTGGCAAGGGTTGATTTTTCAATCTTTCAGTCCACAGTTTTTCGGCCCATAAAATATGTACCACCGTTGCAGCAATAGATCCAAAACTGGATTTGTCTTCTTTAGTCCAGGAAAGATCAGATAATTCATTGAGCGAAATGGCAATCTTTTTATTGGCCCAAAGGTTATATCTTGCGTAATCTTTGATGATTTTTATATTCATTAAACGGCTTCATTATTATTAAAACATGATAGTAAATTGTAAAGGTAGGATTTTGGATCTTAGCT
>JABDLO010000095.1 GCA_013002995.1 Saprospiraceae bacterium
GGCTAAGACTACGTGTCCATTAGTCACATGAATGGCTTTATCTCCTATTACATATAGATCAACTCTTGTCCATTCGCCGTGTGGGCTTTCATAATCTATTGATTTCTTTGAATTTCTTTTCTTGAACAAATTAGAGGTTGGATCCCATCTCCCCTTTTCACCCACAGGCACATCAGAGAATGTTCCACCAAGGTTGTATAGGTCTCCAAAATCACCTTCCTGAATTTGATATTCCAGGCACCTCTTCCATACATTCCAGAATGCCCCATGCGATCCATAACAATGATAAAGAAGACCGCAATCACGCTTTCTCTCTAAGCGGGGTTCATATTTCTTCTCACCCCATTTGAATAAAAGGGTCATGTGATAATCAGAGTATGATTTTTTAGAAGTAAGCCCGGCATAAACTTCCCCGGAAATATTTAGAATATGGTCTCCATTTGCATCTCTGGTAACTTTATAGATCCCCATAGGATCTCCCAGGCCTATTGGAGGTTGTTCTTCACCTTCTCCTGCTCTTTTATAATCAGAAGGAAGGTTTTTAACTGATGGTTCTGGAACACCAGTCCACACAGTCCACTTAGATAAATCATCATCCAACAAAGATTCCCATTCTCCTGATTCTAATCTAGGTGAAGGACCTTTAGAATTCTTTGATTTCATCCAAGACATACCGCCATCGATATAACCCAATAATATACTTTTCACATCATCAACTGATCCCATTTTTAACCCGCCATTGGTAGCTCCCGTTAACCAATAAAGCAACATCCCAGCATCAGAACAATCCCATTTACCTTTCTGGAATTTAACCACATCATCAACTTCTGCAATTTTTCCAATTAACCAAAGCCACTGAATTCTAGGGTCAGGATGATCTTTTGCCCAATCCCAATTTTCAATGTTTACTTTCAAGTTGACATTCTGATCGGGTATACGCACTTCTTCTACTCCAAAGTCCAAAATCTGCTGCCAGGAATAAAAATCACCTGCATCATCATTGGCAGGATGATGAGTGATTACCTTTACGTGTTGGTGCTTTTCTTTATCAGAAGCATCCAGTGCATAACCAATTATATCAGGTTCTCCTGCTTCAATTATCCAAAGTGGATCATCATCTGTCGAACTATTGATTGCAGAGGCCAGGTCTTTAATTGTTTGGTCCATTTGCCATTTAGCATCGTAAAACTTAAGGCCATCAAAACCTCCCCATCGCCTTGCTGTAACATCACAAGCTGTTTGCATTAAAGCGTGTCTTTCATTTTCGGCATCCTCAGAAATGCGGTTAACACGTACCAGATCACAACTGTGTGAATAATGTACCAACCTTTCCTCCAATCCGGTTGCCCTGAGTAGTGCAATTTTAACCACGGTAGCACCCAAATCATCAGGATCAGGTGAATTTCCGTCTGCGACAATAGCTATACGACCTTTTGGTGGGTTAATTTTTGCAAAAGCATTACTTTCAGAAGAGATCTCGTTCGATACCGTCGAATTCATCACTTCTTTACCTCTTCCTGCAGGAGCAAAAATAAGCCCGGACCATCTTGCTCTTGCCCATTCTTTTCCATCACTACTTCCTATCTTTGAGACAACTGTGATTTCATCTCCTTTATTGAGGGTGACATTTTCCCACAATGCATTAAAGTCCTTTCCTTCTTCAAACATTTTGTGCGTGAGTGAAGGTGAGTAAGATCCTAATTCGTTACCATTGATCAATACAGTAAAAGTGGATTGACCATCATTTTCACCTACTCCTACAAATACAACATCATAGTTGGCACTTTTAAAGTTAAAGCTGGTTGTAGTTTCTGCTTCTTTCCGCTCGTGTGGTTTTATTGCAAGCCATCTACCTCCTGCATCCTGGTAATATCCTGTCCCTTTGACCGGAAAATCGTCTACAGGTAAGGTCTTATTTTCAATAACTGAGGTACTAATCGATTTATAATAAGATGGTTCAGACCATTTAATTTTGGCTCCAGGTCCTTGATCCACAGGCTTAAAATCTGGATCGGTGGTTAGTATATATTTATCAAATTCAAAACCATCCTCTCTCATACTGAATTGGATATCATGAACTCCACTTTTCTCTATATCAAGATAGATCTCTTTGGGTACACCACAATGCACTTCTTTAGTCCTTTGTTTGCTATCCCATTTCCATTGATTTTTTCCTTCGCACCATTGCATGCGTTGCCCATGGTCCGGCCATTCACCATTTAAACCTACATGGACTCCATTGTCTTCGCTACCGGTACTAAAGGCTCTCACCCATACATAATAACGTCCGGGATTATTGATTTTTACTTTATAATGGGCAATGGCCATTTTTCCGGCTTCATTAGAAAAATTTTCGCCACGGATGAGCTCATCAGAATGCGTAACCCTGGTATCAGGTAATATTTCAATGTATGTTTTATTACTCGCCCCATCAATGTGTTCTGCGTCCTCATCACGCCCTACCTTGGCTACCTGGTCAGTTGTAGTCCTATACCATTGGCGCTTTTCAGAATTACTTTGTTTATAGAAGAATTCTGCTTCAACTGCTACCAGTCCATTTTTTTCTTCAAAGAAGTTTGTCTCATCTATGATAGACTGAGCAAGATTAGATTCCTGAGCATACAATGAAATTTTAATTGTAGACATTACAAGTACCAATACCAAAGCTATAGATTTCATAATTTTCATATTTTTTATGCATTCATCATCTTGTTTTCTCGATTTATTTTATAGAAAACACTGTTAAAATGAATTTTTCAATTCTGTTCTCCATCCTGTACAATCCTGTGCAGAATATAATAAATTGTTATTGTTAAACCCATCCGAGCTTTTATAGATTTAAGGTTCCTCAATTCTATTATTTGTTTTGTTGAAGGACTGATTATTGTTAATTTCAGTCTGTCTTAAAATTTCATTGTGAGGACTTAAGTTTATGGAAGACAGCAGTAGTTTAGGAATCAAGGATATTGCAAAAATTGCCAATGTATCTATTGGCACAGTAGATAGAGTTCTACACAATCGAGATGGTGTATCTCCCACAACAAGAAAGAGGATATTGCAAATAATTGAAGAAACCGGTTATACCAAAAACATTATGGCTAGCCGATTAAAATTGGCTGCAAGAAAAAAGATAAAAATTGCCATTCTAATTCCTGAAATTAAAAGTGAATTGAGTTACTGGAGATTACCTCAAAAAGGAATTGAAAAGGCCGTCACAGAATTAAAAGAGCAAGGAATTTCTATCCAATACTTTCAGTTTAACTTTCTTCATCCTCAATCCTTTAATGAACAATGTGGTATTATCCTTTCTGAAAATTATGATGGTATCATTACAGTTCCATTATTAGAAAAAGAAAGCAACGAGTTATTGGCTATTGCTCAAAAGGCAGGCATTCCTGTAGTCTTTTTAGACACAGAAAGGTCTTTAGACCATGAAGCCAATTTCATATGTCAGAATTCATATAAAGCGGGTAAGGTAGCCGGTCGATTGCTACATGGTCTGGTAGGTAGTAAGGGTAAATATTTTGTTGTAAATATTCTAAATGAAGACGGCATCCAGATCAATAACCTGCAAAGGGAAAATGGCTTCCGGTCATTCTTTGAAGAAAACTTTAAGGATCAGAAAATAGAAATACATACCGTCAATCATCCGTTAAAAGATGATTTTGAAATGACGGATGAGTTGAAAGATCTTTTCACAAGCAATACAACCAAAGGGATATTTGTAACCAATGCACGATCCTTTCTCATTCCGGGGATCTTAAAGGAGAATAAAATTACGGATACCTTTATCATTGGATTTGATTTAAATAGAAAAAACCTGGCTCTGTTAAAAAAAGGTCAGATTAATTTTCTGATCAATCAAAAACCTGAATTCCAGGGCTATTCAGCTATAAAAAGCCTGTTTAAATTCCTCACTAAAAAAGATGATTCCGAATTAAACATTGATATTCCTGTGGAGATCATTGTGAAAGAAAATGCTTGATAATTCAAATAATTTTAAATGAAAACAAACACCTTCACAAGTTCTTTCTCTTAGCCTCACTGCGGTCTATTGTTATTACACATAATTTTTATTACAGACGTTAAATCCTCTTACTTTAAGCCAAAGATTTCCTTTCCAAAGAATAAAGTTCTAACCTAATTAAATGGCTTAGGATGAATTGGTGGGGACCCACTTTTTGATGGAGCGTAAAAAATGCTACAGCGACTTTATGAGGTAAAAATTCATTTATTATAATGATTATCAATTTTTTTCCTGCGGTTATAATAAGGCAAAATCAGCCTTTGCATTTTTAGCAGAAGAAAAATTAGTGGGTCGACAATTCATCCAGGCCTTGATTTTCTTTGTTTCGTTTCTTGTATCAAGATCAAGACAAGAAAGCCCTTGCGGCGAGCAAAATGTGACTTATACTTTGCTTAGATTTTTCAGTAGAAAAAAATTTATTTTTTAAAAGGTCTCATAGCTAAATGTAAGAGGTAATCAAAGTTTCGGAATGTCTTAACTGAATTTATTGTCCTATTCAGATGAAAGTAATACTTACATAAAACACTATTGAAATTTCAAGAAGTTACCTTACCTATAATTTCCGTTAATCAGCCAATTTATAAATCAAATAAACCTGGTAAAAACATTGATATTTCAGGTATAAAACTGATCATCATCAACACGATTACCATAATCGCCAGGAATGGCAGCAATGGCCTGATCACATCAGTTACAGAAACTTTAGCCACCCCACTTCCTACAAAAAGCAGAGTTCCAACAGGAGGAGTACAGATTCCTATACACAGGTTTAATACAATGACTATTCCAAAGTGAACCGGATCCATGCCTAGTGTCGTGACAACCGGAAGAAAAATGGGTGTAAAAATCAAAACCGCTGGAGTCATATCCATGAATGTTCCTATAACCAATAAAATCAGGTTGATGGCTATAAAAATGGCGTACTTGTTATTCAATTGCTCCAATAAAAATGAACTGATCATTTCTGGAATTCCTTCAAACGAAAACAACCAGGACATGGCCATTGATGTACAAATCAACCACATCACCACTGCTGTGGTTTTGGCGCTGGAAAGTAAGACTTTAGGGAAGTCATTGGTCTTCATATCGCCATAAATCAATGCCAGTACAGCAGCATATAATACAGCAATCACAGACGCTTCGGTAGCAGTAAAGATTCCAGCTACAATACCTCCTACAACAATAACCAGGAGTAAAAGGCTGAAGAAAGCTTTCCTGAAATAGGTCCAGATTTCAAAGAATGTCGCTCTTTTGCCTCTTGCAAAATTCTTGGTGATGGATACATAAAAGATATAGCCCATTAAAGCAAGGCCCACTAAGATTCCAGGTAAATAGCCCGCTACAAATAAGGCTGCAACGGAGGCTGTCCCTCCACTCGCCAATGCGTAGACTATAAGTATATTACTTGGTGGAATTAATAATCCTGTTGTGGATGAAGTTAGGTTGACCGAAGCACTGAAAGTCCTTGGATATCCTTCTTCTTCCATACGGTCTGTCATGATAGACCCTATCGCAGAAGCAGCTGCCAGAGCAGATCCTGATATGGCACCAAAAAGCATAGAGGCAAGAACATTCACATATGCCAGACCTCCGGGAAGACTGGCAACCATCGACTTAGCAAAATTGATGAGCCGATTGGCAATGCCTCCTTGTTTCATGATCTCACCTGCCAGAATAAAGAATGGAATCGCTAGTAGTGCAAAACTATCAATACCAGTAATCATACGTTGTGCAATGGTCGTGATCCCGGGTAGCTTATCTATATTCAACAATAAACTGAAGGTTGTTGAAATCCCTATGCTGTAAGCAACTGGCACTTTTATTAAAAGAAGCCCGAAGAAACTAATAAATAAAACGATGATGCTTATAATTTCAATACTCATAATATCTCGTTGTATTTGTTAGAATAAATATTTGAAATGTGGTACACAGAAAAGCACATGATCAATAATCCACACAGGGGAAATATGGCATATATGTAACCCAATGGAATACGCAAGGTGCCAGAAAGTTGTTCAAGGTGTAATGTGGTGTATACCAAATTGAAACCACCAATGACCATGACAATTAATGCAAAAAGAAATATTAGAACCTCAATGAGTACTGATGCCTTTTTCCTATTGACGTCAGATAACTTTTGGTAAAGAAAGTCCATGGAAAGATGTTCTCTTTTAGCATTAAGATATGCTGCTCCTACTATGGTCATCCAGATTAAAGAAAATCGTGCAAATTCTTCAGTCCAGGTAAATGAAGTTCCCAGGATATATCTTGAAAAAACCTGAAACAAAACATCCAGAACCAATAGTGAAAAAATTACAATAAGAAATAGCTCAAGAAACCTATTGATCTTATTAAAAACATATTCTGCTCGGCCCATGATTATTGGTTTTTAATTTGATTTACAATGGAAGCCATTTCCGGAAATTCGATGATAAATTCTTCAACGACGGATTTAGATTTTTCTGCAAACAAAGATTTTTCCGGGATGATGACTTCTACTCCTGCCTCCCTGGCTATTTTCATTGATTCTTCAACAGATTCATTCCAGAATACTTTCTGGGCCTGGGCAGATTCATCAGCAGCTTCCTGTACCCATTTTTTTTCTTCATCAGACAACTTTTCCCAATATTTAGTACCTATTAATAGCACATCCGGAACGGATGAATGCTGATCCAGTGTATAATATTTACTTATCTCGTAGTGGTTGGAGGAAACAAATGATGGAGGATTATTTTCAGCACCATCCACAACTCCTTGTTGAATGGCAGTATATAGTTCACCATAAGATAATGGTGTCGCTGAACCTCCCAAGGCATTCACCATATTAATGGCCATTTGATTATTCATCACTCTTATCTTAAGGCCCTTTAAATCATCTGGTGTTCTGATCGCTTTTTCACTTGTGTAAAAACTTCTACTCCCAGCATCATAATAGCATAGTCCACGAAGCCAGAATTTACTTCCTTTCTCTAATACGGATTTACCTATTGGACCTTCTAATACTTCAAACATGTGTTGCTTATCCCTAAACAAATAAGGTATCCCAAACATGTGATATTCAGGTACAAAATTAGACAAGGTCGCTGCACTTACCTTCGTTGCTGCCACACTTCCGATCTGTAATAATTCCAGTACCTCCCTTTCAGAACCCAACTGTGCATCAGGGAATATCTTAGCTTTTAATGTCCCTTTGGATTTTCTCTCAAGAGCTTTTTGAAATTCTACTATTCCTTTATGTACTGGGTGCGTCTGGGGCAGTGTATGAGCTAAGTAAAGTACTTTACTGCCATCCGTTTTCTGACAAGATGATATGATCGCAAAAAGGACTACAAAAAGGAATAATTTATATTTCATTGTACTTCATTGAGATTAATTAAAATTGAAATAGTTCACCGCATTATTGTAGCAAATATCCTGGACCATTTCACCAACAAATTTCATGTCGTTAGGAACCAATCCCTTCCTGATATCTTCTGCCATCAGGTCACATAAAATTCTTCTGAAGTATTCGTGCCGTGGATATGATAATAAGCTGCGGCTATCTGTAAGCATTCCTACAAATCGACTTAAAAGTCCCATGTTAGAAAGCACATTCATCTGCTTTTCCATCCCATCTTTTTGATCCAAAAACCACCATCCGGAACCGAATTGCATTTTTCCAGGAATGCCACCTTCACTGTAGTTTCCCATCATGGTTGCAAATACCTCATTAAGGGATGGGTTCAGGTTATAAGTAATCGTTTTACTAAGACATTCTTCTGAATCTAACCTGTTAAACAACCTGGACATCGATTCTGCCTGACTAAAATCACCAATCGAATCACATCCTGCATCTGCACCCACTTGTCTAAGCAACCTGTCATTATTATTTCTTAATGCTCCCAGGTGAAACTGCTGTACCCAGCCTTGACCATGGTACATTTTACAAAGATTAAATAAGACATACGAGGCATATAAATTGGCTTCTGGCTCCGATATTTCCTCACCTGATAATCGTTTATTGAAAATGATATCAGCCTCTTTTTCTGTAAAATCATCTGAAAATATTTGCTCCAGACCATAGTCAGATAACCGACATCCATGTTGATTGAAATATTCAATCCTGCTATGAATGGCACTCAATAAATCATTCATGCTTTCAACTGAAATTCCAGAAGCATTTTCGAGCTTCTGAATATAGCTTAAGAATGAATCATTTTCAATCAATAGTAAAGCATCCGGTCTGAAGGTCGGTAATACTTTAGTGAAGATCTTCTTCTTAGCAATCACCTGATGATGTTCTAAGGAATCTACCGGATCATCGGTTGTACAAATGACTTCAACCTTCATCTGCTCAAGTAATTGTGAAGGTGATTTAGATGCCAGAATTGCATTTGCCTGAGCATAAATATCTGAAGCAGAATGCGGCTGTAAAATATCATCTATATTGAAATACCTCTTAAGTTCAAGGTGTGTCCAGTGAAAAAGTGGATTCCTTAAAGTGTAAGGCACAGTTTCCGCCCAGCTATTAAACTTCTCCTCTTTAGTGGATTCTCCGGTAATGTATTTTTCATCAACTCCATTAGCACGCATTGCCCGCCATTTATAATGGTCACCTTCTAACCAGGCATCCGTTAGATTCCCAATTGGTAAATCTTCTGCTATTTGCTGTGGAGATAAGTGATTATGATAATCAATGATGGGCATATCTCTAGCATACTCATGGTACAAGATTTCAGCCTCTCTGGAATTGAGGAGAAAGTTTTCTGATATAAATGTCCTTGAGTTTAGTTTTCTCATAGACTGAATATTAATTGTTCAAGCTTTTAGCAATTCCATATTCCAATCCCCGCAATTCTGCCAATCCTCTCAATCGTCCGATTCCTGAATATCCGGGATTCGTTTTTTTATGTAGATCATCTAACATCTGGTGGCCATGATCCGGACGCATAGGCATTCTTACATCTTTTCTTCCTGCAGACTTACGTCTTCTTTGTTCAACAATCAATGCCTTCATGACACCATACATATCTACATCCCCTTCCAGGTGATTGGCTTCATAGAAATTTCCGTATTCATCCCTTTTAGTACTTCTCAGGTGAATAAAATGAATTCTATGGCCCAATCTTTCTACCATACCAGGTAAATCGTTATCCGGTCTTACTCCAAATGATCCTGTACAAAAAGTCAACCCATTATTAGGGCTATCGACTGCTTGATATAGATCAAGAATGTCTTGCTCTGTGCTT
The DNA here is from genome assembly GCA_013002995.1 of Saprospiraceae bacterium. GTDB lineage: Bacteria > Bacteroidota > Bacteroidia > Chitinophagales > Saprospiraceae > JABDLO01. Next base: position 9,256 of record JABDLO010000095.1, read on the forward strand.
ACTACTCTGGGCAGCCCCAAAATAGGGTATGGAGGATCATCAGGATGAATGCACATCAATACCCCTGCTTTCTCAGCGGCAGGAATAATTTGTTCCAGGAAATAATAAAGATGTTTCTTTAATGCTGCAGGTCCAATGTTTCTATATGTCGCTAGAATTTCATTGAACTCCTCCAGTGTATATCCCTCCTCAGCACCCGGCAAACCTGCAATAATGTTTTTAATCAAAAGTGATTTTTTCTCTTCACTCATTATATCATGTAAGGCGGTCGCTTCATCTAACTGTTCCTTTGTATAAGCTTCCTTTGCTCCCGGTCTCTGAAGTAAAAACACTTCGAAGACCGTAAATTCTCTTGCATCGAAACGTAATGCTCTGGAACCATCTTCTACCTGATAATCTAAACTTGTACGTGTCCAGTCTAATACTGGCATAAAATTATAACAGACTATATCGATGTTGCATTCACCTAAATTGGTCAGCGTCTGCTTGTAATTATCGATATAAGATTGATAATTGCCAGATTGTGTTTTAATATCTTCATGAATAGGAACACTCTCTACAACGGACCAGGTAAGTCCTGCTTTCTCAATGATTTCCTTACGTTTTAGTATTTCTTCTGTTGGCCACACTTCACCATTGGGGATATGATGTAAGGCACTGACTAGTCCTGTAGCGCCTGCCTGTTTTATATCTGAAAGAGAAACAGGATCATTTGGTCCGTACCATCTCCATGTTTGTTCCATTGCTTATGTATTAATATTATGAGTAAACTTGTCCATTATCGATGTTACCACCAGACCTTCTTCTACAGAACAAGGATTGGTCCTCAGGTCTAAAAAATAATTGACGGTTTCCTGTATGAGTGGTTGTTGTATATTGACAGGATTCTTAAAATTATTAGTTGTCGTTTCACTGCCGACGGTCCATTTCAATTGACTTCCATAAAATGGAAATTGTATGGTCCCTTTGCTACCATGTATGGTACAATTATCTTCAGCTATATATTCTGGTACATTAAAATTCCATATACCTCTGAACTGTATGCCATTCTTAAATCCAATGATACCATTTACAGAATCGCTCATCTGATATTCCTCTTCATGACTCGTAGCGAAACCAGCTACTTGTTTGTAGTCTCCAAAAAAATAGTACATCAAGTCCAACTGATGTGGTGCCAGATCATGGAACAAACCACCTCCAGAAACCGAAGGATCGATCCTCCAATTGCTATTGATATTCTTATCGTGCTCAATTAAATATTTAATATCAACATATTCAATCTGTCCAATAGCATTGGAATCAACAAGCTCTTTCACCTTGAGGTACATCGGTAGATGCCTTCGATAATGAGCTACAACCAGTTTATTCTTGCTCTGGTTGACGGCCTCTTTTAACACTAAAGCTTCATCTTCATTTAGTACCATAGGTTTCTCCAGGTACACATCTTTCCCGACTTCCAGAGACTTCAAGGCATATTCTAAATGTGTTGAGGGAGGAGTGGCAACATAAACAGCATTTATATCATCATTTTTCAAAAGCAAAGAAGCATCATCATACCACAAAGGAACTTTGTGCCTTTCTGCAAAATCTTTGGCTTTTTCACCATTCCTTCGCATTACTGCTACTAACTCCGATTGATCACAATTCTGAAATGCTGGCCCGCTCTTTACTTCTGCTACGTCTCCGCAACCGATGATTCCCCATGCAATATGTTTTTCTTTTTGTTTCATTACTTATACTCCACTGTAAGCTGCGAAACCGCCATCTATAGGTATGACAACCCCGGTTACAAAATTTGATCCTTCTCCGCATAACCACAGTGTCGTTCCTATTAAATCTTCTGGCTCGCCATAACGTCCCATTGGAGTTTGATCAATAATCTGTTGACCTCTTTGGGTCAGGCTCCCATCGCTTTCAGTTAATAGCGTCCTGTTTTGATCCGTCAAAAAGAACCCAGGAGCCAAAGCATTCACACGTATTCCAACTTTTGAAAAATGCACAGCCAACCATTGAGTAAAATTTGAAACGGCAGCTTTTGCACCACTGTAAGCTGGGATCTTTGTTAGCGGGGTAAATGCATTCATGGATGAGATATTCAATATACTACATCCGGATTTACCCACCATATCTCTAGCGAATATTTGTGTAGGAAGCAGGGTACCAATAAAATTTAAGTCAAAGACAAATTTTATCCCACCTGGATCCAGGTCAAAAAATGTTTTAAAACCTTCACTATTGTTTAAAAGGTCTTCTTCCTTTAAATGTGGATTAGATGTTGTGCCTAATGGGTGGTTTCCGCCAGCTCCATTAATAAGTATATCACATGTTCCGAATTTTTCATTAACCTCATTTTTGGCCTTGACTAATGATTCCTTTTCTAATACGTTGGCTTCTAAACCTATAGCTATTCCACCCTCAGCATTGATTTCATCTGCTACTTGAATGGCTGCATCATGTCTTAAATCCAATACTGCGATTTTATTTCCTTCCCGTGCAAGTGCTTTAGCAAGTGTACTGCACAATACTCCTCCTGCACCTGTTAATACAATTACTTTACTCATTCTATGTTTGCTATTTAAATTTGAATTCTATCCCCTCTTCCTCACGCTCCTCTATTGAAATATCAGTCTTTGGATAGGTAATATTCAAATGTAATCAATTTATCGTGTACGTTAACGTAAAATTTATATTTTTTCATTTAAGAACATAAAAAGGGAGAACAAAGCCACAAGTCCTCCCTTAGTAATTCATCCAAAATTATTTTAACACCTTGTATTAAATAGATTTCGTGATTTTGATATTAAATAAGTATTTGGATAATCATTAGATCTTAAAAGGTATCTAATTTGAAATTTTATTACTTATTGGACAGAGACCTTTAACGGACTTCCTATCTTATCTGCAAATTCATCCAAGTATGCTTCCCACTCTTCATTATTGTTAAATTGGCCACTCTTTTTCCAACCAAATCCTGCATAATAAATTACCTTATTGTTTTGCACTTTAAGATGGGCATAAGCATTACTTAAATCTTTTGCATCTACATTGTATTCTTCAAATCCCACAAATGAATCTGGAGAGGTTAAAATGGCAGTACCTAATTCTGAATCCCCATGGGGTTCCCAATAACTCACCCAACCGTTTTCACTATTTGCCGTTACAATCCCATCCTTTTCATGTAAGGTCAGGCCTGCAGAAATCTGATCGCTCCCTTCAATCGAAGTTTCAAACTTTGACATGTTGTTGCCATAGTCAAGGCTGATGGTCTTTGACTCCTTTATTAAGTTGCCTCCTGCGTCCCAAGCTTCATAGTCTAATTGAAAACTGGTTCTTATGGGACCCGTGGTAATTGTTTTCCAATCAGTGAAATTTTTAGAGAAGTAATAACCATCATCTTTCTTAACAGCCACGCCTCCTACTCCTCTGCTTACCCCTACATGAAAATTATCTAACCCTTCTCCGGTATCTTCATGGTAACTTCCTTTACCTTCAGTTGTTTTCTTGTACCATTTATTGATGATTGGATAATCTACTCTCTTCAACCATAAATCAACACCACTGGTTAAGGTCCCTCCTCTGACCTTATCTTCTACCATTTTTTGGGCTGTAGGCCCAAACATTCTAAATGCAACCTTATCATTTTCCCAGGCATAATCATCGGTACGTTCAGGGACAAATCGGGAATAACAATAATCAACTACATCTGACTTATTAACCTCATTATTCTTTACAACTTCATACGTTTCCTTAGAATTAGGTCCTACTCTAGGCTGAAATAATAATTCATCATAGATTTCATCTCCATCAATATCTATGAGTTGTGTAATCAGCACCTCATTTGATTGAGTGTTGCGAAGTCCAATCATTGATAAGTCTTCCACCTTTAAGGCCTCCCTGGTCAAAACTACGGTTTCAAATGAACGTTCGATATCAAGTGTATTCTGAACTACTACTTTTGATTGTTGGTCACTTTGATTGCAAGCAACACCTGCGACCATGATGCTAAGTATACATATCAATTTTAATTGGGCCATAATGCTATTTTTCATTAGAAGGTTTACCAATGGTAGCAAGAATTCCTCCGTCAACATAAACAATGTGTCCATTGACAAAATCACTTGCTTTAGAGCTCAAAAAGATGGCCGTTCCTGCCAATTCATCCGGATCTCCCCATTTAGCAGCAGGAGTTCTATTGATGATAAATTCATTGAAAGGATGTCCATCAACACGAATGGGTTCTGTCTGAGCTGTAGCGAAATAACCGGGACCAATTCCATTTACCTGGATATTGTACTTAGCCCATTCAGTGGCCATATTTTGGGTTAACATTTTTAAGCCACCTTTGGCTGCTGCATAAGCTCCGACAGAATTCCTTCCTAGTTCACTCATCATCGAACAAATATTGATGACCTTCCCTTGCTTCCTTTCTATCATATTTTTTACTACATGTTTGGAAACGATGAAAGGGCTAATCAAATCAATATCGACTACTTCTTTAAAGTCAGATACTTCCATCTCCAATAAGGGAGTACGTTTTATAATACCTGCATTGTTGATTAAAATATCAATAGGGCCTACCTCTTTTTCTATACTTTCAATAGCTTTAATCACTTCTTCTTCATTGGCCACATTGAATTTATATCCAACGGCCCGGATCCCTTCCTTCTTGTAGTATTCTACTGCTTTGTCAATTTTTGCCTGGGAAGAATTTCCGTTGACAATTATGGAAGCTCCAGCTAAACCTAAGCCCCTGGCCATTGCCATTCCAAGTCCATGAGTACTTCCGGTTACAAGAGCAATTTTGCCTTTAAGGTCAAATAAGTTTAATGACATAAGATTAATATTTTGTGGTCGGATATGTGAAAAAGACAATGCATCAGAATAATTTTTGCTTAACCTATGCAACTTTCAATTAAGTGTTATCTCAGTTCATTGATTTTACAATGATCCATATCTCCATAATCTAAATTTTCACCGGCCATACCCCATATAAAAGTATAGCTTGATGTTCCTGATCCGGCATGAATGGACCACGGAGGTGAGATCACAGCCTGCTCATTGGCCATCCATATATGGCGTGTTTCATTGGGTTGACCCATAAAATGACATACTGCCTGATCTTCAGGTACTTCAAAGTAAAAATAGACTTCCATCCTTCTATCATGAACGTGTGCCGGCATGGTATTCCATACGCTTCCTGTCTTCAGCTCAGTCATTCCCATTTGTACCTGGCAGGTATCAACTATACTATTCACTATTAGTTTACGTATTGTTCTGGCATTGGCAGTTTCCATGGCTCCCATTTCAACTACTTCTGCATCATTTTGACCAATTTTTTTAGTTGGAAAAGCTTTGTGGGCGGGTGTAGAATTCAGATAAAACTTGGCAGGACTGTCAGGATTATCACTACTGAAGACTACTTCTTTATTCCCTCTTCCTACATATAATGCTTCTTTATAATCGATTGAGTATGTTTCTCCGTCTACAGTAACTTTTCCTTCTCCTCCTACATTAATAATCCCTAACTCTCTTCTTTCTAAGAAATAGTCAGCTTTCAGTGGATCAATAGATTCTAGGGTGATAGACTTATCAGTAGGTACGGCACTTCCTGTGATGAACCTGTCATAATGTGAATAAACCCATCTTATAGAACCAGGTCTCATCAATTTATTAATCAGAAATTCTCTCCTCAGTCTTTTGGTATTCAAAGTTTTTACCTCTTGTGGGGAAGCTGCATAACGCACTTCATATTTACTCTTCATTGTTGGTGTTTTATGTTAATAAGAACATATATCTTTTGTAAAAATAGCAATTTATCTATAAAATACAATCGATTGTATTTTAATATCGTATTATTACATTGACGAATTAATCATGTTGCTGTAAATTTGGAAGTAATAGCAACCGAGCTGAGATGATGCATTAATACAAAGAATGGCAAGCAAGAAAGTTACCATACATGATATTGCGAGAATTCTAAAAATTGATAGTTCAACAGTATCAAGAGCCTTAAATGACAGCCCTAGGGTTAAGAAAAAAACAAAAGATAAAATTATTGCTGCTGCCAATGAATTGGGATATCAGAGGAATCAATTGGCATCAAGTTTAAGAAAAAGCAAAACCAATACCATTGGGGTTATTGTTCCAAGAATATCTAGGTACTTCTTTTCTTCTGCTATAGCTGGAATAGAAGAAACAGCTTATAAATTAGGTTACAATGTCATCATCTGTCAATCCCTGGAGAAAGTTGAAAGAGAACGAGAATTGGTTGATACCTTACTAGCCTATCGGGTAGATGGCTTACTCATATCTGTATCAATGGAAACCAGAAACTATGACCATCTTGAGTCATTAAAAATAAGGAAGACACCCCATGTGTTTTTTGATAGACATTGTGACATTCCCAACAACAGCAATGTTTTGATAGATGACTTTCAGGCAGGATATGATGCCACCCAACACCTCATTTCAAATGGATATAAATCCATAGCCCATTTTTGTGGACCTCTTGAGATGGAATTATATAAAAACAGGTTTAATGGTTATGTTGCTGCACTCAAGGATAATGAAATTCCATTCAATAAAGAATTAGTAATTGAATCACGATTAATGACAGAAGATGGGGTCAATTGTATAGAAGAAATTTTATTGCTCCCTTACAAAGTTGATGCTGTTTTTTCAGCAAATGACATTGCTGCCATCGGAGCCATAAAATATTTAAAAAGAAAAGGAATAAAAATACCTGAAGACATAGCTTTTGTAGGTTTCAGTAATGAACCCATGTCATCAATTATTGAACCCGCCTTGACCACCATTAATCAATCTGGATCTGAAATTGGTAAAAAAGCTACTCAGCTTTTGATCTCCATAATAAACAATGATAATGAAGAAATAAACAATGAGACCATCATTGTAAAATCCCAATTAATAGAACGCCAATCATCAAAGCATGTAAAACAAAAAGGTTAGAGTTTATCTTTTAATCCATTTAGCTTAAATCACATAAAACTCACCATCATTGATAAAGCAAATAGGCAGAGATTCGAACCCTTGCCTATTATCAACTGACATTTAGTCCATTACATCCATTTCAAATGTGTACGCACCAAATCACGAACTTATTCGAAATGGAATGCTGTCATTTGATATTAAATTAACAATTAGGAAAATATTATTTCGAGAAAAGAGGTGATATCAATTGGTGAAAACGACTACATTTTTCCCACCTGGGGTCGAAATCACTGAAGAAGGAGTATTGACGGATGAAGAAGTGCCTTTCGGAGCATTAACGATCAATGAGGTAAAAGCACTGGCTGGGATTCCATGTGGCTGAAGAGAAAGATTAAATATGATACCGTATATCCAAAAGATGATAGAATTGGTATTATGACCTTAAAAGTGATTGGAAATTGATAAATTACTATGAAGTGATTTAATGAACGACTTCAATTTATTAAAGAAAAAATTCAAAATTCTTCCGCTATCCAGCAGGATGAACAAAACCAGTACTAACGGATGAGCAAACTACTTGCAATATGCCTATTTATCCTCCTCCCCACTAACAAGAGATTCAATCTTTAAGATCGGCACCTTAAAAATCCAGGATCATACTTCCAGGGCCCTCAATACCCTCTCCGGCGTAAACGGTAAGTGCCTTAATCTCTTTCCCGTCAAGGCCAAAAACGCATTGGCAATAGCCGGTGCCACCAGTGGGGTGCCCGACTCCCCTACTCCCTGGGGGTGGCCATTGCTATCGATGATGGCAGTTTCAATGCTTTCAGGAACATCCTCCATTCTGAGTAGGTGATAGTTATCAAAATTGGTTTGTTGTACCTTCCCATCCTTGATGGTTAACTGCTCTTTTAAGACGCTACTCATTCCCATTATAATCCCGCCTTCCAATTGTGCCTTGACGTTGTCCGGGTGAATAACCACACCGGCATCATTGGCTGACCACCAATGGTGTACCCGTATCTTTCCGGTGGTTCTATCCAGGGATATCTCGCAGATTCCAGTAGATAAAGTACCGCTCCTCTCCAAAAATGCAACTCCCCTGGCTCTGTCACCCGGTAACGGTTCTCCCCAGTTACACATGGAAGCTGCCTTATCAAGAGTAGCCAGGGCGCGGGGAGACGCGGCCATCAATTTTCTTCTGAAGTCAACCGGATCAACACCCTGGTCATGAGCTATTTCATCGATGGTGCATTCAACAGCATATTTATTGGGTCCATGTCCTACGGCCCGCCAGTGTTTTAAGCGTATGCCTTCAGAGACTATTCTTATTTCCGCGTGTTGATTGGGAATGGAATAAAACTCGTTACGTATTCCACTGGCCAACAAATTATCTCCATCACCCACAATCAAATGAGAAAAACCGGTAAGGTTACCGGATTTATCCGTGGTTGCCAGAACTCGTTGCAGGGATAATGGACGGTAAGCCCCATAGGTAAGATCGTCTTCCCTGGTCCAAATCAATTTTACCGGCCGGGGAGCCATTTCCCTGGCAAGGATGGCACATTCTTCTACAAAATCTGTCATGGACCGACGTCCAAATCCACCGCCTAAATACATAAGATTTATCTTGATGTTTTCCGGATCAATTCCGAGTTTACCCGGCACTCCCATCTTGGGGGTAAACCCTTGTTGGCTGCCCACCCATACTTCTGCCGATTGACCATCTTCACTGACCTGTACCACCGCATTCAGGGGTTCCATTTGTGCATGGTATACATAGTCGTTCTTAAAATCAACCGTATAGGTTTTAGCTGCTTGCTGTCGTGCTTTTGCAAAATTGCCGGTAGCAACCACTACCCTTCCCTCCGTTTTTTCATCTGCTTTCTTACCATATTTTTCATAAGCATCTTGGGAACGGTAACCGGAAGCAACAGACTCACTCCAGTTAATAGATAATTTTTTCTTGGCTTCAAGTGCCTGTTCCAATCTTTCAGCGACCACACCAATGGCATAATCAAAGGGAACGACTTTAATAATCCCGGGCATGTTTAAAATCTCCGATTCATTGGTTAAAACCGGCTTGGCCCCGTGCAATTTTCCACGTTCAAGAACGCCGTAGACCATCTCTGGCAATCTGACATCGATGGCAAATTGAGCCGAACCGTCTACTTTTGATGGGATGTCATATCGTGGTTGGTTTTTTCCTATAAACCTGAATTGTGAAGGATCCTTAAGTTGGCTTTCTTCCACCGCTGGTAGAACCTCCGGGATTTTAAGAAAATCTACGATCTCCCCATACCCGATGGATCTTCCGCTGGCGTTATGATATACTTTTCCGGATTGAGTCGTTAATTCCTCCTTGGGCACCTCCCAATGACGGGCTACATTTTCCATCAAAAGTTGACGAGCCTGGGCACCTGCTTTTCTCAGCATGGTATAATATCCTTTTGTTACCCTCGATCCAGCGGACAATTGGATGCGGCGATTGGGACCCCATCCATCCGAGCCGTATATGCTGGGATCCTGAGGAGAAAAAATTACTTCCACCTTTTCCCAGTCGGCGTCCATCTCTTCAGCAAATATCATCGGAAGAGACGTCATAGAGCCCTGGCCCATTTCCGCTGCGGGATTGTATATGGTCACGGTCCCATCCTCAGACAGTTGCACCCATGCGGTTACCAGGTGTTTCTCCAATATTGATGCGAGTTCCTCCGGACGTTTGCAAGAAATGAGTTGTGGCAATAACCCGGTGGCACCGATCACCAATGCGATGCCTGAAGAGGTTTTCAGGAAGGATCTCCGATTCATGGAGGAAATTGAGTCTTTTGATGTGTTTTTCATAATTGAATTATAGAAAATCAAGTAAATCCGGAAATCGCTATTTCATACTTATCGGTTTCTCAATTGCCATTTCTATGGCATCTAAAATGCGTAGATATGTGCCGCATCGACAGAGAATATCGTTCATGTACTGTTTAATTTCTTCACGGTTTGGTGTGGGATTTTTATCCAGTAGTGCCGCGGCATGCATAATCTGTCCGGATTGACAGTAACCACACTGTGGAGCCTGTGCTTTTATCCAGGCTTTTTGCAGGGGATGGTCGTTGTCCTTAGATAATCCTTCTATGGTAGTGATTTCCTTACCATCGACAGCGCCTTCCACAGGCATTACGCATGCTTTTACGGGAGTGCCGTTAATGTGAACTGTACATGCTCCGCATGCTGATATCCCACACCCGTACTTAGTGCCGGTCAGTCCAAGGTGCTCACGAAGCACCCACAATAAAGGGGTGCCTTCATCTACCTCGACCACATGTTTTTCATTGTTGATTTTCAGTGTGTATACTACCATGTTAAAACCTTTAGGGTAAAACAAAATACTACTTCTCGGTCGATTAATCAAATAGAAAAAAGGAACACTGATGATTCCCCCAAAACCAGGATATTAAGTTTGGTTTAATCACAATGGATACCTGGAGAATATTAAGGATCAGACTGTAAACATTTCTAAAGAGAACATAATGATCAAAATAAATAACCGATCACTTGAGGAAATTCTTTTCAATAAACGCCTGAAATCGTTCCTAATACTGGTCACTGACCGGGATGTAAACCTTTTCATCAAATACGATCCGGTTGCGTTCAATGGTAGTAATCTGGTTAAGGTTAACAATATAAGATCGGTGCACCCACATAAAAGAATGCTCCGATAGTTGGCTTTCCAGCGACATCAAACTCAACAAAGCCATCAATGGTTTATCACCCTTCAGATGGATTCTGACATATTCCCGCATGCCTTCAATGTAACGGATGTTTTCCAGTTTGATGCATACAATCTTGTATTCAGACCTGACGAATAAAAAATCATCGTTGCTGTCCACCTGAGGAGCATCACCCAGTATGGCTGATATCCTGGCCTGAGCTTTTTGGGCAGCTTTCAGGAAAGCAGGATAATCGATGGGCTTCAACAGATAATTAGACGTTGTTGTTTTTGTACTTTATGATTCAAAAGTAGACGGATGGTGACTGCCAATCCACATAAATCAACGACAGCTCATGGTCTCTCAACGAATCGTGAATTTCTATCAATGAATGGCAAGACAGTTAATGTCTCAATTGGATTAGAAACAGAAGAAAACTTAAAAGAAAATGATATAATGGATATATTAAATTATTATCTTAATAGTCACCAATGAGTGTATTAGGCTAATCAAATTATCCACAGTATCGAAAGATCACGGGATATACCTAAATAATATGTGGTTACTAATCGATTGAGTATTTAATCATATCTCTTTTAGATAAGTGGATATCTTTTTAATAGTAATTTATAAATCAGAAATCTATGAACAGTATAATTAAAATAGCAGCCGGAGAAATCGGGACTAAGGAAATTAAAGGTCATGAACACAACCCACGCATATTGGAATACCAGGAAATGACAGGCTTAGATTTCGGAAATGATGATATAGCATGGTGTAGCATTTTTGCCAATTGGTGCGCACTACAAGCAGGACTTCCACAATCTCATCAATCGCTTGCCCGAAGCTGGTTGAAAGTGGGTCGCAAAACCTCGTTTCCGGTTCCAGGGGATGTAGTTGTCTTGTGGAGGGTGAGTCCTGATTCATGGCAAGGTCATGTTGGTTTTTTTATGGGGTTTTCTCATGATGGTAAATCGGTATTCATTCTTGGCGGGAATCAAAACGATGAAGTTAATATTCGTAAGTATGATATTGAACGTGTGCTTCAATATAGAAGATTAAAACCCACTTCTGACCTGGAAGTACCGGTCGGGTACCTAAGAAAGGGTGAAAGCAACCACAATGTTAAATTACTTCAACTTATTCTAGTAGAGTTGGAGTTTTTGGATGATGTAGCGGATGGCGTTTTTGGCAATAACACTGAAAAAGCTCTTAAAAAATTTCAACGAGAACATGGAATTACTGTAGATGGCATTTATGGAAGTGAAAGTAGAGGTGTATTAGAGGAGATACTTTAGTAATACTAGATCCAATTACGTATTTTAAAATTAAAAAATATATCATGTCTCCTAATTATTCCTCTCCAGGTGTATACATTGAAGAGATTTCCAAACTTGCAGCTTCAATACAAAATGTACCCACTGCCATCCCTGCTTTTATTGGACATACGGAATTTGCAAAAAATAGGGATGGAGATGGTCTTGTAAATGTTCCGTTTATAATAAATTCCATCAGGGAGTATGAGGTAAATTTTGGTGGCCCCTTACCTGAGACTGATGTAGAAATATTTATAGAAGAATTTGAGGATGGATCTCATCCTCAGATTATAATTCGATCTGGCAGTGAATCTTTGGGCTCCAGGTTCAACATGTATTATGCGCTTCAACATTTCTTTGAAAATGGCGGAGATACCTGTTATATCGTATCGGTCGGAGATTATCACTCGGATTTAAAAATGGCGAAGGATAGCTTATTGAATGGACTCCAATCCATTGAAGCAATAGATGAAATTACATTGATCTTGTTTTCGGAGGCGCAGGGCATCGGTGATCATGACTCCTCAGATTATTATGAAATAGCACAGCAAGCTCTGGAGCAATGTGAAAGATTAAAAGATAGATTTGCGATCATAGAAGTTCATAAAACAGCATTTGACAATGATTTAACTGCTATATCTGATCCGATAAATAATGATGGTATAAGGGACAAATTGAACTATCATTTAAAATGGGGAGCAGCTTATTACCCTAATCTTGAAACCACTCTAAAACAAATATTTGATAGGAGTAAAATATTAGTAACAGATCATATTCTTATAAAAGAAAGTGGTAGTAAGGTTTCTCACCCTGTTTCACTTGTTGGTAAAAAATTGCTGGATCCAGAAACTAAAGATGATTTAGCTAATTTGAGAAAAGGCATCTATAAAACCATTGAAGCTCAACTGAATAACATCCAGATTATTTTGCCGCCGGGACCAGCCATTGCAGGTATTTATTCCAGAGTTGATAGTGCAAGAGGTGTATGGAAAGCACCTGCAAATATTGCTATTGATGCCACCATAAAACCTACGGTAACTATTGATAACCAATTAAATGAACGGTTGAATATTGATCCTTCAGAAGGAAAGTCCATTAATGCCATCAGGAAATTTAGTGGTAAAGGCACGGTTGTGTGGGGAGCGAGAACATTAGCAGGAAATGATAATGAATGGAGGTATATTTCTGTAAGAAGGTTTTTTAATATGGTTGAAGAATCTGTAAAAAAAGCTACAGGAGCATTTGTATTCGAGCCTAACGATGCTAATACTTGGGTGAGAGTAAGATCAATGATTGAAAATTTTATCACAATTCAGTGGAGAAATGGGGCTCTTGCGGGTGCTAAACCAGACCATGCTTTTTATGTACGTGTAGGTATAGGAGAAACAATGACAGCTCAAGATATTTTAGAGGGGAGAATGATAATTGAAATCGGTATGGCAGTAGTCAGGCCTGCAGAATTTATTATTTTAAGAATTACACATAAGATGCTGGAGTCATAAAAGAGTTATAGTCTAATTAAAAATCTTTCTTTTTCGATATCTAAAACTTCTTATTATTTACTACTCAATGATTATTAACAAATCCACGATTTGGAAACCGGTGAAAATCTAAAAATCTTGAATATAGTAAAATAAAAAGGTCGATAACAAATGTTATCGACCTTAGTCGGGGCACCAGGATTCGAACCTGGGACCCCCTGCTCCCAAAGCAGGTGCGCTAACCGGACTGCGCTATGCCCCGATCGGTTATTTCTTATGCGGTGAGAGGGGGATTCGAACCCCCGGTACCTG
>JABDLO010000099.1 GCA_013002995.1 Saprospiraceae bacterium
ACTTCGATGCGGCTTCAAAGAACCTGGAATGGCTTCTGGAGAATACTCCTGACTTAAACTCGTCATTGTATATCAATGGTGTTAAGATCTATAAGGAACTGGAAAAAGCAGCAACCGGTGATAAAAAGAAGGAATATCAACAGAGGGTGATGGATCTGTATGACCTCAGAATAGAATATTTCAATAGTGAAGGAGATGTAATGAATCGGAAAGCTTATGATGCTTATAAGTTTTATAAGGATGATAAGACCAAATATGAAATGCTATATGGCTTCTTTGAAAAAACGTATGAATTGAATGGCAATGACGTTGGTTCACAGAATCTTGTCGCCTATATGGATGTTATTAGAAGGTATAAATTGACAGGTGGAGATTTAAGTGATGATCAAATTCTGGAAAAGTATGATCAAGTAACACAGATCATCGATTATAAAACTGCAAACGGTGAGGATGCGGCCAAAATGGCTAAAACAAAAGACTTTGTAGATCGAATGCTTACCTCTATGGTAACCATTGATTGTGAGTTTGTTATTGGTTCATTAGGACCAAGACTTAAGGAAGATCCAGAAGATCTGGGTATGGCAAAAAAAATAATGAGCCTTTCCCTTACAGCCGGGTGTACAGATGATCCAATATTTCTGGATGCTTCAATGGTTGTTCAAGAAAAAGAACCAACCTATGGTGTGGCTAAGGTTATTGGCAAAAAGATGGCTGCTGACAAGGACTATGATGGGGCCGAAAAATATTACGGTCAAGCGTTAGAACTTGCTGATGATAACATGAAGAAAGCTGATATCTACTATGAAATGGGTGTGATGTACTCTCAGAGAGGGATGAAGGCTTCAGCAAGAACAAACTTCTACAAGTGTGTGGAAGCAGATCCTGCAAGAACTAAATCATTCAAATTAATAGGTGACCTTTATATGACCAGTTACGATGAATGTAAGAGGGATGAAAGCAAAGTTGAGGATAGGGCGGTATTCATCGCTGCGTATAACATGTATCGAAAGGCCGGTGATGAGAGGTCAATGGCTAATGCTCAAGCTCAGTTTCCTTCTATAGAAGATATTTTTACTGAAAACTATAGCGAAGGTGATACTTTTAAGGTTGGATGCTGGATCAATGAAACGGTAACCCTGCAGAAAAGACCAGAAAGTTGATAAAAAATTAACATCATAAAAAAAGGGATGATATTTCATCCCTTTTTTTATTGGTAATGCTTAATGTTATTGCCAGATTTCATCAATAAGAGCCGAATCCAGTACCTGTATTTCGCCCCTTGTAGACTTAACGCGAAGAATATATCCCAAATGGAGCCACTGATTGTCTGACAGGGCTTTTTCAAATGTAATCTTTGTATTAATCATATTAGAACCTGAGGGATGTATTACATCTATAAATTCCTTGTAATAACTATCTGCAGATTCATATCGACCTGAGCCTAATCCAAGCACCTCTCCACCTTCCTCCTCATTATTATACTTGATCCAGGTAAAGTGTGTAGGCGTAAGCAGTTTTATATATTTAACAAAATCAGGATACTCGGCATAGGTGGAATCTGATGGACTAAATTTATGACCAACAAGGTTCCAGGTTTTTACCATCTCCTCGGTGTTGGATACTCCACCCATTTTCAACCACTGTTCTTCAATCTTTGTAGTATCAACAATAATCAATTCACCTACTTCAGGATCGAATTCTAATTCTTTGGAATAACCGGTATGAAACCATAACCCATTTTCAAAGTTGGCGTCAAAGGGAATAGCCTGGCCTAATAAGGAAGTTCCCGCCGGATGATAAAAATGAATGTTTTCAGTATAAACCAAGCCATTAAACTTGTAGGTTCCTCCTCCAGCTCCCTCCAGAATATCCGTCTCCTTATTATACTTAAACCAGGTAAAATGAGTGGGAGTTATATGTTTCTGATACATGATTTCAGGTCCGTAGCTTTCCCACTCCACCCCACCTTCAGGATGGTTGATATATTTAGACAATTCCCAGGAACCCTCAAGAGAATTGGTACCAGTCGATAGATCGGCAGTTTGATCTTGTTCCCCTGAAGAGCAAGCCACTACCATAGCCATGGGAAATACAATCAGTATTAAATTTCTCCAGTACGAATGATACATGCTTTAAATGATAAATTCTTGTAGGGTCAAATTACAACAAATACACCTAAATTAAGTCACTACATCAAAGGCTTTTCGATGCTTAATTCCCATTGACTATCTTTGCTCAATATTATGAAGGAGCAGAAAAGGGATCTTAGAAAACTTACCTCAAATGAACTGACTGAATATTTTGAATCGGTTGGGGAAAGAAAATTCAGATCAAAACAGGTAAGCGAGTGGTTGTGGAAGAAATCAGTAACGGACATTGATGCCATGTCAAATCTTTCCAGTCAAACTCGAGAAAAACTGAAGGAATCCTTTTGCATCAATAATATTAATCTCGACCATGAGCAAAAAAGTGAAGACGGAACAATAAAGTCAGCATTCCGATTGCACGATGGCCATTTAATTGAAGGCGTGCTCATCCCTACACAAAAACGAATGACAGCCTGCATTTCCTCCCAGGTTGGTTGTTCTCTTTCCTGTAAGTTTTGCGCTACAGGATTTTTGGATAGAAAAAGGAATCTGGATGCCTCAGAAATATACGACCAGGTGGTAATGATAAATAAGCAAGCCCTGGAATACTATCAAAAACCACTGAGTAATATCGTCTATATGGGTATGGGCGAGCCAATGCTCAACTATGCCGAAGTACTTAAATCTGTAGAATACATCACCTCTCCTGAAGGTTTACATATGTCTAGCCAAAGAATTACGATTTCAACTGCAGGAGTTGCCAAAATGATCAGGAAACTTGCTGATGACATGGTAAAGTTTAATCTGGCATTATCTCTACACGCTGCTGATGAAGAGAAAAGAAATCAGATCATGCCTATCAATGAAACGAATTCACTTGAAGCTCTTAGGAGTGCATTAACTTACTATCATGACAAAACTGGGAATGATGTAACCTTCGAATACATTCTGTTCTATAATTTTAATGACAGCCTTAAGGATGCTGATAACCTGCTGAAATTTACCCGGTACGTACCGAGTAAGGTGAACATCATTGAATATAATCCCATATCAGAATCATCTTTTACCAACACCGATCCTCAGACCCTGGATAAATTTCGGGATTTCCTTACCAGAAAAGGAGTGAATGTGAGGGTCCGAAGAAGTCGAGGTAAGGATATTGATGCGGCTTGTGGTCAACTGGCAAATAAGAATTAAATGCCTTAAGTAAATGAGTGACTATTGGAGATAGCCTTGAACATGAAGAGCAAAAAACTCAATGCTGATTATTTGGAGGGATATCCAATTCAGGACTTGAAAGCCATTCCTATGTCCCAGATGACTTCGTTATTTTGAGAGAAAAAATAATCAACAGATAACAGATAACAGATATCCAATCACTTTTTTGAGGCATTGAATAGCTTCTGCTTCTCCTCTTTAGAAAGGCTTTCGTATCCTGATTGAGATATCTTGTCAAGTATTGTGTCAATTTCTGCCTGGTCGGGCATGGTTGGTCCGGTAGCACTAGATGTTTTGCTTCCCCTTGACTTTTTAGTTTTTGTGGTTGCCTGTTC
>JABDLO010000114.1 GCA_013002995.1 Saprospiraceae bacterium
CCATTTCTCCTATCTCCAAGCTTTGAATAATTTTGACCCAAGCCGATACAGGTGGTTGCGATCTGTACCGGTGAGCCTATTTTTTCAACAACAGGAAGGTTCAACAGTCCATATTTTAATCCATTTTTGTAGTCCTCTTTTTGGTTGTAAGCATTGCTCATATTGTTATATACAAAAGATAATAACCCAGCATTGTTCTCCAACTTATCCGCTATGACCAATGCCTCTTCATACATCTCAATTGCTTTGTCATGATCGCCCTTGCGGGAAACAATATTGGCAATATTTAGTACACATGTTGCAGCAGCATCATAATTATTATTCTTTACAAATATCGGTTTGGCACTTTCATACAATTGTACTGCTTCTTCAAATCGTCCCAGGCTTTTCATTACGATTCCGAGAGAGACATCAACAGTAGCAACACCCTCTTCTTTTTTAATGATAAAAATATTTTTGGCCTTATTCAGAGCTTCAATTGAATGGTCCCACTCTTTCTGCCTCAAATAGGAATTTCCCATAACGAAGTAAATATCTCCTAGCAATAAACTATCCTGAATTACCGATTCCTCCTTGACCAGTGAGTCAAGAATAGCATGCGTTGCTTTGTGATTTCCCGCTGTAGCATATATCCTGGCCTGTCTATAAGCGATCAAATTTGGAACCCTGCCATCTGTGGCGTATTCCTTTATCATACGTGCACTGTCCAGGTAAGATTGCGCCAGTTTTGCATTGCTACGGCCATACGTATGTGCCAATTCCATATATAGCTTTCCCTTTTCATATGGATCATCCTCAATTAATAATCGGGCCTGCTTTTCCTTTATCGTTGTCTGAGCGACCATCACATTACCAATCATCATCAATATGATAGCTGTACAAAATATGTTTATCATCTTAGTCATATAGAAACATAAAAATGAGGTTTAAATTCATGTCATTATTCACCCAAAAGGACTAGTTTTTAGCATCCAGAATCAGTTGAAATAGTTTTCCTGCTTCAGCTGTTGAAACACTATTGCGGATATCTGTATTTACACGATGAACAATTACCATATCCTCTTCAGGAATGATCATCACATAATGGCCTCCGGCTCCTCTGGCAGAATACGATCCGTCCGGGATATCAGCATTGGGTAGATGAGGGTATTTGTTATAATCTTTGGCGACCCACCACATATATCCATACCCATCAGAAGCATACAGCGTGGCATCAGAATGATAAGAGGTGCTTTCTTTTACCCAATCTTCATCTATGATCTGATTGCCTTCCCAGTTTCCATTGTTTAACATCAACAGCCCAAATCTTGCAAGGTCTCTTGCTGTTACCCGGAATGGATATGCCCGATGTATGGATTCTTCACCGTCAACGTAAGTACCGTCCTCCGGGGTAAAGTCTTCCATTCCTGTTGGAGTTGCAATTTCATCATAGATCGATTGAAATACTCCATTGCCTGTCAGTTGTTCATATATGGTTCCTGAGACATTAAAATCCCAATTGTTGTAATACCAGTGAATCCCGGCCTTTTCAGTATACCTTTCAGGCTTCAGGTCCTTCATACCTTGCGATTCATATAGTGCAGGATGATACACTCCAGACCTAGCTTTCAGGCAATCTCTGATGGTCGCTTGTCTTTCTTCCTCACTTAATGGGGGTTCATCATCAATTCCAATTTCTGCCATTGTTTTATCTATATCAATGACCCCCTCTTTTATCGGGCGTCCATAAAGTGCACTTAAGAAGCTTTTACGGATCGAATGGGTATTGTACTTTACATCTACATCTCCCCATTGGTAGATGAGGTTCCCTCTTACGACTACCATAACAGCAGCTGTCTGAATCGAGTCTGCATAATTCTTGGCCAGTTGCAATAATTCCTTATCATATCCTACAGCTTCAGGAGATGTCTCTGACCAGGTTTCTCCTGGAAACTGATAAGAAAGATCGACTTCTACCTGTGGTGGAGTCGATTTACAGGATAGTATAAACAGTACACTGAAAAATATGTATTTCTTCATGTTAATGATGATTAAGTGCTTTATCAATTTGTTTGCGGTGGTGCCTGAAGTGTGCGATGAAAAACTTCATCATTCCCTGAAGGGTGAGCCTTCCGGCAAATGGGTGTTTATATAATTCTTTATCCAGGTATTGGTTATCAACATTTTCCAGAAACTGCTTCATGTTCTCTCTTTCGATCTTCCATTTTCGTTTAGTCTCTTCTATTGATTCATAGGTCGGTAATGCAGGAGTATCAATGCCTTTGGGGGCGTTGATTTTCAATGGCAACTTAAAATAGTTTATTACTGTCCATGCCTTTATTGCTGATCCAATCCCTGCGTTCTTTAAGTCCGGGTTGAAACTCAGTTTCTTCTGGCAATATCCCACTGAATGCTTTTCAGAAAGGATAAGGTGGTTTATCACCTGTTGAGCGGACCATTTCTGTGGTCCCGGTTGTTGATTGATGGACTCATCATTGTAGTCATTCAGAATAGAAAACAATGAATTCCTTTCTTCTTCCAGCGTATTAAAAAGCGTTAAAAGTTTCTTTCTCATATTCATTTTATTGCTGGTCCACGGAGTACTTCCCCATTTCTTTGATTGAGGAATTGACCTTCTTTAACTGATAAATTACCATTGACCAAAACATGTATGATACCCTGTGGATATTGATGAGGCTTTAGGAAGGTGGCCTTGTCGATAATGGTTTCAGCATTAAAAATGGTGATGTCAGCTTGTTTGCCTTCTTCAATAACACCGCGATCAGTGAGACCCATTCTTTCTGCCGGTAACCCGGTCATTTTGTGTACAGCTGTGTGAAGTGGAATTACTTTTTCATCTCGTGCATAGTGACCGAGTACTCTAGGAAAAGTTGAATATGCCCTGGGGTGTGGGTGTCCATCTCCTAATTCATTCAATCTACCATCAGAAGCTATCATTGTCTTTGGGTGTTTCATAATGGCTTTCACATCTTCTTCATCCATCGCATGAAAAATGCAATTGGCCCCTCCATTGAGCTGGGCCTTTATAACCAGTTCTGCTCCATTCTCTACGGTAGGGTCTAATCCTTCCATGAGTGCCCAGTCTTTTAATCTTTTTCCTTCAAGGTCCTTATTCCACCTTACGCGAGAGAACTGTACCCTATTGAGGTCATCACCTCCCCTGTCATTTATAATGTTGAATATAATGCCTTGTTTGATGCTATCTCTCAGTTGAGGGTCATTGATGCGTTTTTTGAATTCATCATTTCCTCCGGCCCTGGCCCAGGTGGGAATCAATATACCTATTCCTGTATGACTTGCGGTATATGGGTATTGATCAATCATGATGTCCAGGCCGGCTGCATTGGCAGAATCTACCATCGCTAGTGTCTGACTGCTCTTTCCCCACATGGGTTTGCCGACTACCTTGTGGTGGGTAAGTACGATGGGTATATTGGCCTTTCTGCCGATGTCTATCGCTTCTGCTACGGCATCCAATAACCCAAGGCCCTCCTCTCTCAGGTGTGAGGTGTAAAACCCACCTTTATCAGCGGCTACAGCCGACAGCTCAATTACTTCATCAACTTTGGAAAAGGTGCCGGGCAGGTATTTGAGGCCGGTAGATATTCCAAATGCGCCTTCATCCATTCCCTGACCGATCTGTAACTTCATAGAATCCAATTCTGCGGAGGTAGGTGCCCTATTGTCAAGTTTCATTATGTTCCTTCTTACTGTATTATGGCCTACTAAATAACCTACATTCAACCCCACCCCAGTGCTGTCCAACTTGCTAAGATATGCCCCGAATGGCCAGGGGCTGCTTCCATCCGGTCCACCAAGTGCTGTCGTGACCCCTTGCATGACATGACTTTGTGCTTCAGGCATATTCGTTAATGGTTCAAGGTGGGTATGTAAATCTATAAACCCGGGAGCTACTATCAGGCCTGAGGCGTCGATGGTTTCTCTTGTGGTATATTTGCCGACAAGGCCTACCTTCATAATAAGTCCATCTTTAATTCCGATATCTGATTGAAAGGCTTCCTTGTTATTTCCATCAATGATGCTCCCATTGAGGATGACCAGATCATATTCCTGCGGACTACAGGAAATGGTTATCAACACTATTAAGAAAAGCAGGTTCTTCATTCCCCTAAATTAACAGGAAGATCAGAAATATCAACTTATATATCAGTATAAGACAACCCAATAAGATATTTCTTTACTTCCATATGCCTACAATACATACTGAAGAGTCAGTGATTTATCCTTATCTTCCTAGTTGAAAGATTCACCTTATGAGAAAATGGCAATTACTGATTTCTCTTCTATTCATCACCATTCTGGTCATCAATGCTGTAGATGCTCAGCGTAGAAAGAAACCACAGTTGGAGCGATTTGCAGCCGGACTGGTGATTGGGTATGGTTTTTCTCAGATTGATGGCGATGACTATACCGGTTTCGACAGAAGTGCTCCGATATTTGGGTTTCAGGTTTCCACTCAATTTCATGAGAAATGGAGCCTCGATGTAAATTTTACCTATGTCCACAAAGGTGCCAATATCGAAAGTGAGCTATATGATTTCCGAGTCAATTATGAAAAAGATCGTATGATCCATCTTACTTATGCAGAAGTGCCGGTTCTTTTTAAGTTCAGGCCTAAAGGCACAGAATCTCGTCTTTATGTTGAGGGTGGGTTATCTTATGGTAAGATGATTAACTCTGATATCACAGAAAGAGTAAATGAATTTACTGAAGTCATATTCTCTGATATCGAGTATAATTTCAAGAAAGACGAGGTTAGTGCGGTGTTTGGTTTTGGTTCTGCCATCAATAAAGACTTGACCATAGGAATGAGATTCTCGTATGGGTTAAACAAGTTTTATATCAATGAAAATCCGATCACCAAAATCAACCCTAACATTTATTATCCTAAAGAAATCCTTTTCTTACGCAATTATTATATAAGTCTAATCGTGTCTTACAGAGTGTTTTAAGCATTAACCGTGCTGCTATTAATCAGCAATTAAGTTACTGTATACCAAATATTTGTGTGTTATTCATACATGAAAGTGTATCACATCTTTAAATGATTTCAATCATGGTTTATCTATAGAATTATTTTGTATGTTTCAACACAAAGAAAGCTGAACTCCGAGGTAGAAGAATTTATAAAAGTATGTGTAAAAGCATATAAATGAGAGGAGTTGAGTTAAGGAATGATCAGGGTTAAGCAAGGTAGAACATAGCATTCATTCTATCTTAATGATACAGATCAAAGTGTCTCTTACCATATAAATTGGAAACACAGTTTTCAATGATCAACCTGAACAGGCCGAATTTAGGTCTGTTCGGGTTTTTATTTATTAAGTAACCACGGTTACGATTGTGTTCTATGCCACAAAATAAAGTGCTGTATATCAGATATTTATATCAGGTACCTTTTTGATTCAAGTCATTGATTATGTGATAGATTTTAACATAGGTTACGTGAAGTGAAATTTTTATCCTTTGAGCACAGGATGGTGATGGCCCAGAGGCATAAATTGATAAAATAAAAATCTTAATGATCAATTGAAAAATAAGATGTCAACTTAAGTTTTTAATCATGTCAATGGCCGACTTCCTAGGAAGTCGGCCTATTTGTTATTGTAAATAGAATGGCTATGAAAAATATATTTACACTTTTACTTTGCTTTTTAGTCTTCGGAGCTGGAGCCCAGGAATTGGGTATTGAATGGAAAGTTTTACTTGGTGGATCTGATACAGATGCCGGGCATAGCATTGTTAATACTACTGATGGGGGGTTTATGGTGGCGGCTTCAACCCAATCTTCGGATGGTGATGTTATGACCAATTACGGGGATTATGATATTTGGTTGATTAAATTATCTCGTTTAGGAGAGGTAGAATGGTCAAAGACATATGGGGGTTCAGACTGGGAGTGGCCCAATAGTGTCATCCAGACTTCTGATGGCGGATTCCTGGTTGTGGGGTTTACTTATTCTGATGATGGTGATGTGGTCGGTTACCATGGATTCAGAGATGGATGGGTGGTTAAAGTGGATGCGTCTGGTGATTTGCAATGGCAAAAAGCGTTGGGTGGGTCAGATCCTGAAACCTTCAGAGATGTTGTTGAAGTAGAGGATGGATATATCTTAGCTGGAAATGATGGAAGTGTGGATGGCGACCTTGAAGGTACTGGGTGCAATGGTGA
>JABDLO010000467.1 GCA_013002995.1 Saprospiraceae bacterium
GAATCCGGGTGGTGTGGTAAGGATCACCACATCTACAAGTGGGATCACTTTCTGATATGCATCAAAACCTACAAAGCGATTTTCCGGATCAACCATGACCCTTTCACTCATAGGTCGTTCTTCTCCAGAAACAGTTTTGTAAGATTCTTTATTCAGATATTCCAGGCATCCGGTTAATCGATCTTCAAATGCATCTGCCACAGCAACCAATCTTACATTCTGAGTTGTAGACAAAGCCTGAGCGGCAGCTCCGGTTCCACGACCCCCACAACCGATCAAACCCACTTTGATAACATCATCATTAGACATGTGAACAACTGATTTCAAAGAAGGGGCAATGACAATTCCTCCTGTTGCGATACTTGATTTTTTTACAAAAGTGCGTCGATCCATTTTTTGATGTTTAAATGTTTAATACTTTATAACCCTGTTAAAATAGGCTTTTACTTCATCTTCCGTGAAATTTCCTGCAGGTCTGATAATCCTAAAACCAACAAAGGGAGAGTCGGGATTCCACCATTTACTTTTAGGTATTTGTGGATCCCGTGCTTGCCAGGCAGAATTAGAAGGTATTGCTGATCTACAAGAACAATCTTCCGGTGCATCATCAAAGGCTCCTCCACGTACACTTCTGCCATATTTCCCTCTGACAGGGGAGGCAACCATATGTGGGTAAGAAATTTGTGCCTGATTATATCCTGATTCTAAATATTGGTCTACCGTATATTCAGAAACATTTCCAAGCATATCCTGGAGCCCGTATCCATTACTTTCTCTTTTTCCTACTTTATGATACTTTTCATCACTGTTTTCCCAATGCCATGTCATTCTTTCAGCATTTTTCTCTGTTGTACCCCCGAGGCAGGCATATTCCCATTCGAGGTCTGTGGGAAGTCTATAAAAAATACCTGTCTTATAATACAGCCATTCACAATATTTCAATGCTGCTTGTTGTGTCATACTTACAGCCGGAAAATCATCATCGGACCCCATTCCATGTGTAAAATCCTGGTAAGGAGGAGTAGGCCGGGCAACAGCATCCACATCATAATCCATATCACCTCCTTTACCATCCCACTCTTTCACCCTGAATGGCTTGTATTGACCATAAGTTATTTCGTACTTAGACATCCAGAAACCATTTAATTCAACTGCTGATTGACCAGTCATTGTCTTGACTTTAAGGTTGCCTGCCGGTATCCAAACCATATCAACTGATGCTTTAGTCCCGGGAATATCCTGAATATATGAACTTTGTTGACCTAAGAGTGAAATGCTTGTCCCTGCAATACCCACAAAAATCATTAGTGATCTCAGACACAGACATTGTAAGGAAAAATGACTCATTTTGTACCGGTTAAAATATTTATTCAGTTAATATAGTAAAAAGCACAAGAGGTCGGATGACCTTTGCTTAAATTTAGCTTTAAACTATATACAGAGTGAAATACTATTACGTAACTATCGAACAAAAACAGAGATATGCTATTTGGTAAAAAGAAAGATAAATTTCATGCAATGGAAATTAACGAGAGCAACTTCGCTGAGATCCTGGAGAAAGAAGATATAGGTATTTTTATTGATTTCTGGGCTCCCTGGTGTGGGCCCTGCAAGGTATTAGGACCCATTGTAGATGAATTAGCAGAAGAGTTTGAAGGAAAGAACATTGTCATTGGAAAAGTCAATGTTGATCAGAATCCCAGAATCTCAGAGGCATTTAAGATAAAGAGCATCCCTACCCTTGCATTTATTAAGGATAAGAGATTGATAGAAAGGATCAGTGGTTTGGTACCCAAGCCCAACCTTGAAGAGATGTTGAATGATCTGATTGAATTTCAATTTGAGGAAGAGGAGGAGTGATTGTAGATTGTAGATTGTAGATTGTAGATTGTAGAATATGTATTCCTTTCGTCTTTTATTTTGGCACTCTTTTTAAACTAAAAACACTTTTTGAAACATGCAAAACAAACAACTTCTCCTCGCAAAGAGACCTGTCGGTATGCCCGAAAAGGATACCTGGAAAATGGAAACCTCACCAATACCCGAACCTGAAGAAGGAGAAGTGCTCATCCGTCAACACTATATATCTCTTGATCCTGCCATGAGAGGATGGATGAATGATGCCAAATCCTACATACCACCCATAGGTATCGGAGAAGTGATGCGTGCAGGAAGTGTAGGAGAAGTCGTCAAATCCAATAACCATCCTCAATACAAGGTCGGAGACTACTTGTCAGGATGGGGTGGCGTTCAGCAATATGTGGTGACAGACGGTAAAGGGTATTTTAAAGTAGATCCCAACCTTGCCCCACTACCATTGTACATTGGTACATTGGGAATGCCGGGGATGACGGCATACTTTGGTATCCTGGAAGTGGGTAAGATAAGAGAAGATGAAACCGTCCTGGTTTCCGGTGCTGCCGGTGCTGTGGGCAGCATCGTTGGACAAATTGCCAAGATCAAAGGATGCAAGGTAGTAGGTATCGCCGGTGGACCTGAAAAGTGTAAATACCTCATAGATCAACTCGGTTTCGACGGAGCCATTGATTATAAGAATGAAGATGTCAGAGCAGGCCTGAAACGTACCTTACCTGAGGGTATAGATGTATATTTCGATAATGTGGGAGGGGAAATCCTCGACACAGCCCTATCAAAGATAAGAATGAACGCCAGGATCGTTATCTGTGGAGCCATATCACAATACAACAACACCACCCCTGTGAAAGGACCAAGCAATTATCTATCACTTTTAGTCAACCGAGGAACCATGCAAGGGATGATTGTTTTTGACTACGCTGACAGGTATATGGAAGCAGCCCAGCAGATGGGCCAATGGCTCATGGAGGGCAAGCTAAAAAGCAAGGAAGATATCCACGAAGGAATAGAGAATTTCTATGAAACCTTTCAACGACTCTTTACCGGAGATAAAATGGGAAAGCTTATCCTGAAGGTTTTAGAAGATTAAGATTATTCTGTCAACAGATTCTTAAACAAATTAATTATCCGAAGATTTGGACGACTCAGCTGAGGTTATTCTTCCTCATTACTCTTCGATATTACATTGACTTCATAAAGGTCATCAAATTTTAATTCAGACTGAAATATTCTTTTGACCCCAGAGTGGTCATCTTATATTAAAAAACCATATCCAAGACCTTTTGACCTCGGTAAGGTCTAATATTATTTATGCCTAGAAACCTTTATTGAAAAGAAATCGTTATTTTTATCAGATGACACTAAATTATTAGTCATATGACAGTTATCAATGAAAGTGCTGGTTCTGTATACTTTACCACAATCAAAAATCCTGAAGAATTAGAAAGAATAGTAAGTAGTAAGAATGACAAGAAATTGTACTTCGCCCTTAAAAACATCAATTTCACCTACAATGCACTCTTTAGGTATCTTGTTGAAGAGTTTTACCCGGAGAATCTGCAATTATCAAAGTCAAGATCCAAATTACTGAGTGAATTAATGGAAGTTAGTGAATCAACATTCTATAGATGGAAGAAGAGTAAGAAAAAAGTGGAAGAGAAATATGCCGAGCGACTTACTGAATTGATTCATCTCTATACTTATGGTGAAGAGGTATTCGAATCAAAAGCATCATTCCTTGAATGGCTTAATTCACCAAATCTACATCTGGATATGAAACTTCCGATAGAATACATCGACAGTATTCCCGGCATAAGATATGTCAAGCATCTTCTGGACAAAATAGAATACGGAGCTCCTATTTAATGTTTGCTTACAGAGTAGAAAAGAAAAAATATTTAGCCACCATACTTGATGGTATACCAGGAGAAAAATCTGACTTTCGCTGGAATACCAAGGGTAATCCAATCATTTACGCATCAGCGACCAGATCCCTCGCTTTACATGAGAAGTCTGGAAATATGTCAAAACCCTTCCATGGTTTGCATCCATCATTTATGATGGTAGAAATTGAATTGCCAGACGGTTACTATAATAAGGTTCAACCCGAAAATCTACCTTTTGGCTGGGACGATCTAGGAGCATATCATCCAGAAACTCAAAAGATTGGTAATAAATTTATTGCTTCTGACCAATTGGCCTTGTACGTCCCATCAACCATTGTAAAAGGTGAGTTCAATGTCCTTATCAATCCACGAAGAGTGAAAGATTATGATATTAAGATGAATGTTGAAGAAATTAACGAAAGATTGCAAGATCTCAGGTGATTGGAAGTTGATGGAGTTGTGGAGTTGACCATGACCTCAGAGTGGCCATCCTATGTTAAATAAACCATACCCAAAATCTTTTGACCTCGGAGAGGTTACCCAATACCTGAACTGTATCTTATGATATATAGGTTGTATATCCGGATCATTGATTACTATCGTAAATAACAGTCATCAAAATTGAATTCCACAATTAACTATTAAATATAAGTGCACCATATTCAAAGAAATTAATGTTTACTTTTACCCCATAAAGAAAAAATACCATTCTAAATTATGATCCAAAAGCCAAGTCCCCGAATACTAATGTTCCTATTTTGTATAATAGGTTCCTTCCTCGGCCAATCCATATATGCTCAATGTGATCCAGGAGAATCATATAATACCTATTGTTATGGTAAAGGAGAGGTAAATGTAGTTGCATTTGAAGTCTGCCCTGCTCCTGATGCAACCGTTCGATCTGAGATCATTGGAGGGTCATACAACACAAACTTTCCTCCTAATATTGAAGGATTATCAGTATATGAAGGAACAACCGGTTCTGGTACCTCAGGTACGTTGGTCTTCGGGCCTGCCGACGGCAACTTAACCGGAAATGTTATTACTGCATCTGCCCCCGGTCTATGTTTGATTTTTATTTCGAATAGTAATACATTTCAAACTACTTGTTCTGATGGCTTTGAATCCGCACTAGAAGTATGTAGTGAATTCCTTGGTGGCGGTACTTTATTCTTTACGGCACCCAATGACCTGTGTATTTACGATGGAGTACAGAGTGGCCTGAGTGGAGGGTCCCCGACTGGTGGGGTCTATAGTGGACCTGGAGTAACCGACGATGGAAATGGAATGACTTATTCTTTTGATCCTGCAGAAGCCGGAGTTGGATTGCATACCCTGATGTACACAGAATCTGGTAATTCAGTAACAGATGATGTGGAGGTTTTTGGCAATGGTGTCAATAATTGTGCAATTCCAGACGATAGAGTGGGAGTGGGTACTGAAAATGACATTGACGAATCTGCAATACTTGAAGTGCGTTCTACAGTCAAAGGATTCTTACCTGCCAGGATGACTACGGCTCAACGGAATCTTATCCCTAATCCTGCCAAAGGATTGATCATCTACAATCTTACATTAAATTGCCTCCAGGTCAATGATGGAACACCTGTGGCTCCGACGTGGACTTGTATATCAGGGATTTAGATCTGATAATCGATTGTTAAATTAAAAAAGTCTGACCATCATGGACGTACACAGAAATCTAAATTTATTTAAGGGATAAAAACGACCAACTAATTAACAAAAGATTTAATCAACATCATTCGTTAATTTCCGATCAACATTCTACTTTAGTACCCTGACTGCCTTTGGTAGGTTCAACATTCGGATTATTTCAATTGTAATTCGAAATTCTACAATCGAAATTCAATAAATGTTTTTCCCAATTGGTGACACACAAGTAGAAGGAGGATTCAAACCTTATGTTTCTTATGCTCTGATTGCCGTGAATGTTGCCCTCTTTCTCTATGAGGTCACCTTAAATGCAGAGGAGTGTCAGGCATTTCTTTTTGAATACGGAACCATCCCTGCAGAAATTTCCAGAGGAATTGATACCCATACCTTATTTACAAGCATGTTCCTACATGGCGGATGGATGCACCTCATCGGGAATATGTTATTCCTATGGGTATTTGCCGATAACATTGAAGCCATCATCGGTAATACAATGTTCCTCTTTTTTTACCTTGCAGGAGGGTTGATGGGAAGTGCAGCTCATATACTACTGGATACTGGAAGCATGATTCCATCGATCGGAGCAAGCGGGGCCATTTCTGCTGTAATGGGTGCTTATCTTGTCATGTTTCCCAAGTCGAAAATCAAGGTCTTTATCCTATTTTTTACAACCTTTATGCCTGCTTTGATATTCCTGTTGTTATGGTTTGGACAACAACTATTGTCAGGGTTAGGGGATTTAACTCCCCAGGCTACTGAATCAGCCGGTGTTGCCTGGTGGGCACATATCGGGGGATTCGTGTATGGAGTTATTCTAGGATTTTTATTCAGACCTCGTGTCAACCAACACAACTATCATCGATTAAAACAATTGGCTTAATTTTTATTTACATGAAACAATGTTCAGTAATCTTATCTCTTTGTCTTTTATTCCTTGGAGTACATTCTTATGCTCAGGAAGAGCCATTATTTACTATTGATCCAAGCCTTACTCCAGATGCGTCAACCATCATTTTTAGTTATGGTGGGGATTTATGGAAGTCTCCTGTTGATGGCGGTCAGGCTTATCGACTGACAGCTATGGATGGTGATGAAACACGTCCATTGGTATCGCCTGACGGCAAATGGATCGCTTTCTCAGGAACACAATATGGCAATAGAGACATATATATTATGCCATATGAAGGAGGAAAGATCAGGCAATTGACTTACCATGACTCTTTTGATGATGTGGATTCCTGGTCCTGGGATAGCAAGACCATCTATTTTACATCAGGGAGATACAACAGGTATGCAGGATATTCAATATCCATTGAGGGAAGTACTCCGGAAAGGTTATTTGATCATTTTTTTAATACAGTCCATAATATTGCCGTTCACCCAACGACCGGCAACATCTTCTTTAATGAAACCTGGGAAAGTAAAAACTTTGCACACCGCAAGAGATACAAAGGAGATTACAATCCCGACATAAAATCATACAATCCCACTTCCGGTAATTATCAACAACATACAACTTACCGTGGAAAAGATTTTGCTATCACCTTCGACCGATCAGGCAATGGATATTTCATGAGTGATGAAGCCAATGGGGAATACAACTTGTATACCTTTGATAATGGTCAGAAGAAGCAACTGACTTCATTTTCCTCATCCATTTATTGGCCACGAGTGTCGGCCAATGGTGAGAAAGTCGCCTTCAGAAAAGATTACAAGGTTCATATTTATGACGTTGCAACAGGAAATACGATAACTCCGGATATAAGACTTCATAAAAACAAAACGCTGGAAAAGGATGAAGCATACAATATCAGTGGAAACATTTCATACTTTGATGTTGCATCCGATAATAAAAAAATGGCTTTTACTACCAGGGGCCGAATGTTTGTCTCAGATATCAAAGGAAAATTCATCAAAGAAATCAAGACTGCATCGACTGAGGCCGTCGGAGAAGTGCTGTGGTTGAAAGATAACATGACATTGTTGTTCACACAATCATTAAATGGATATTACAACTGGTATACCATCAAGGCTGATGGTTCTGATACATCAAGGCAATTAACGAGTGATGTACAGAACAACCGGCAGCTTACGATGAACAGCGACCGAAGCCAGGCCGTATATTTAAGTGGCAGGAATGAAGTCCGCTTAATGGATCTGGAAGCTCTCACCAGCAAGACGATCGCAGAGGATGAATTATGGGCACTTTACAATCCGGCACCCTCATTTTCACCCGATGATAGATACATCATGTTCAATGCTTATCGAGATTTCGAGCAGGATATTATGATATATGATACGGAATTGGAAACCGTAATGAATCTGACCAATACCAAAGTTTCAGAAAGTAATCCGGTATGGTCGCCTGACGGCAAATATATTTACTTCACCTCCGACTTGCTCAACCCCAGCTATCCATACGGAACCAGAAATGCTCACCTCTACCGGGTCATGCTTGATAAATATGAAGATCCTTTTAAGACTGAAGAAATCGTCAAGTTATTCGAGGAAGAAGAGGAAGAGGAGGATAAAGAAGAACAGGACAGTGAAGAATCTGGAGAAGATGAAACCTTTACAGATGGTGAAAAAGAGGAGGAAGAGGAAGAAAATAAAATAACTGTCACCATCAATATGGATGGCATTATGGAACGCATTGAGCGGATCGGACCAGCATTTGGACAACAAGCCTCACCCCATATCATTAAGAAGGATGATGAAACCGTCGTATTGTATCTATCCAATCATGATGAAGGTGAAAATCACTTATGGAAAACAACGATCAAGCCATTTGAGAATAACAAGACTGAGAAGATCTCGAAAGAACGCATGTTTGGCTACGGCATTGCATCAGTCAAAGGGAAGCATTATATCATTACAGGTGGAGAAATTTACACTCTAAATCCTTCTTCGGGAAAGATGGAAAAATTAAAAATGTCTCACTCCTTCAGAAAAAATCTCGCTGATGAATTCCAGCAAATGTTTTACGAGGCATGGGGTGGCGTTGAAGAAAACTTTTACAATGAAACCTTCCATGGACAAGATTGGGAAGCATTAAGAGATAAATATGCACAATACCTGACGGGTGTGACCAATCGAGCCGAGTTGCGATTGATATTTAATGACATGCTTGGAGAATTGAATACTTCACACTTTGGATTTTATTCCAATGGTAAAGAAGAGAACATTTATTATGGTAGCCAGACCATGGGTACGGGAATCTTATTTGAAAATAACAATCCGTATGTCGTATCCAGGATTGTCACTGACAGTCCGGCTGATGTAAAAGACAAAGACATACAATCCGGAGACAGATTGGTTGCTGTCAATGGTATCAGTGTTGATCCTTCAATCAATCGGGAAAAATATTTCACCGTTCCCAGGCGGGATCGGGAATTAACCCTCACATTTGCCAGAAATGGCGTAAACCATGATGTTATTTTACACACTATGCCATCATACATGATGAATAATCTATTGTATGATGAATGGCAAGACAGCAACCAGGAATATGTAGATCAGAAAACCGACAAAAGGATAGCTTACATTCATATGAAAAACATGGGTGGGGGTGAATTAAATAAGTTTAAGAGAGACATCATCCAGGAAGCCGGATATCGGGATGGGATCATTCTGGATTTGAGATTCAATACCGGAGGTAACGTTCATGATGATGTGATCAGATTATTGAGCCAGCGAGCCTATCTACAATGGAAATACCGGGAAGGAAAGTTGACCAATCAGTCCAATTTCGCGCCATCTGACAAACCCATCGTTTTGCTCATCAACGAGCAGTCGTTATCAGATGCAGAGATGACCGCAGCCGGGTTCAAGCAATTGGGATTGGGAACCATCGTCGGTACCGAAACCTATAGATGGATCATTTTTACTTCAGGAAAAGGCCTGGTAGATGGATCATTTTACAGGCTTCCATCCTGGGGTTGTTATACTTTGCAAGGTGACAACCTCGAAAAGACAGGCGTGGCTCCTGATATAAGGGTAGACAAAAACTTCAAGGATCGATTGGATGGAAATCATCCACAGTTGGATAAGGCGATTGAGTTGATCATGGCGGAGTTGAAGTAGCCTTTAGCCATAAAAAAACAAATGGAAATTTAATTGAGTTCGT
>JABDLO010000135.1 GCA_013002995.1 Saprospiraceae bacterium
ATACCCCTGTTTTGGTGCGTCGCGAGTATAATGATAGCTTCATCATTGAACACTCTAGGGATGAAGAAGGGAAAAAACTGAGAAAAACCATTCAAAAAGGACGAAAACTTTCAAATGACTATGAGGGCAAAGAGTTAGAGATGGAGATAAATAAAATAATTGATCTTAGAAGGTATTACCGATGGCTAAGTTTCAATTATCTAGTTATGAATGGAGACTATACAGATGAAGTATTCTTTTACTATGATGATGACAATAACACTTTTAAAGTAATCCCATGGGATTATGATGATGTATTTTCTTCACAACCTCATGAAGGATGGCAGCAAAGAAAGAAGAACATAAATAATTCTCTGATCTTTTCCGGAGAAGCTTATCTGGACAGAGTCATTGACAAGGATGAATATATGTATTTACAATATTTGGATGAGTTTGATAAACTTATTGAAAATATGACACCAGAGATGGTGGAGAAATCCTTTCTTCAGGTATATCAGGAACTCTACCCCTTTTATACTACACCAGAAATATTGGAACGGTCTTCTCTGGATCAATATGGACTTACGGATCTTGTGTCATTAGAAGAGGATCTAAATAGGCATTATAGCTTCTTAATTCAAAGACTAATTTCCACAAAAAGGGACATCCAAACTGAAAAGACTAGAATTTCTCAATAGTAAATTCTACCCGCCGATTCAGTCTTCTTGTCTCCTCTGATTCATTACTGGCTATAGGTTGAGAACCTCCATATCCATTACCTGAAAGTCTATCACTACTTATGCCGTGGGTATTCAAATAGTAAATAACCGCATCAACCCTTTGCTGACTGAGAACTTTATTTAATCTGGCATTTCCCTGATTATCGGTATGACCTGCAAGTGAAATTTCCATTTCTGGATTTTCCTGCATCATCTTTACCACGAGATCCAATTCTCCACTAGAACTTTCAAGCAGTTCTGTAGAGCCTCTCACAAATAAGACATTATTCAGCTTAACAGTGGTGCCAACTGCAATAGGTTGCATTTCGAAATCATGAGCAACAGAGACCAATTCCGTGGTTCTGACATCGAGATTTTCCTGTATACTCACAAATCCTTCAGCTTGTACAGTCACCTGATAAACGTCCTGAGCAGGAATAGTAAGCTCATAGCCATCTCCCGGATCGGATGAAATTTCCTGTCGCCAGTTTGCACTTTGCACCAGCAATGTTGCTGTAATGCCTTCACCATTTTCCACATTTGTAATTACTCCCGATATCATTAATTCTGGAGTTAATGATTCTTCTGAAACCTCATTTACCTGCTCTTCGTTCATTGTTATCGATACTACTGGTTCAGTTATTGCGATAGTATCTTCCATTATCTCCTCCAATTCTGATTTTGGAAAAAAGGCTACTTTCATATCACTGTATCCATCGCTGTTTTGGGTCGAAGTGAAAATAGCTTTCTCTTCTCCGGGAAAATATTGAAAATATAGTTCAACTCCTTCCGTATTCACTTTTGGACCCAGGTTTTTTGGTTCAGACCAGTTGCGCCAACTATCATCTTGTCTGGAGCTCACGAAAATATCCCTCCCTCCGTAACCTTCATGCCCATTGGAAGCGAAGAATAATGTTCTATTGTCTGGAGCAAGGTATGGAGTCATTTCCTGTAATTTTGTATTTATCCTTGATCCAAGGTTGCGTGGTTCGGACCATTCATTTCCATCTCTGAAACTCACGTATATATCTTCAGCTCCATGTGTACCATATGACTCCAAGGCCAATAGCATAATACTCCCATCATCGGATACGGACACACTTATATGTTCAGATTTATTATAAAAATATTTTATATCCAATCGTACAGGGTCGGTCCAAACACCATTCATTTTTAAAGATGTAGAAAGACCCTGAGTTCTTGCTGGTTTTCCACCCGGCATGTAATGTTCATAAAGGTATGCTTTGTCGCCTTTGGGACTGAATCCGATAACACCATTGAATTGAGCACTGTTTAGAGGTGGAGATAGTTTAACCGGAGAAGACCATACTGCACTATCGGTCATTGAACTTGTCCATATATCACCCGGATCACGCATCCCTCCTGTATTCTGCTCATCAAAGACACGCACAAAATACAATGTATTACCACCCTCGGTGAGTACCGGATTCATCTCATCCGCTGGAGAATTTATATTGGTAAACACATCTACTTGTGCTTTAGATGTTATTGAAAACAGTGCGAAATAAAATATCAAAAATCCCTTCTTCATCTTCATATCAATTACTCCTGCAAAAATATCTCCAAATTATACTAACCTCTATGCAGTACGCTAATTTCTTAAAGCAAGTAATGGGAAATTGGTGAGATAAGACATTCTCTTTGTGAGACTCCTGTGGAAAAGGTTTGATAACAGATTTCGGTTTTTATGCACCAAAACAAGTAGATGTGCATCATGAACATTCATGGAATGCTCCAGGGCAATTCCTACATCTTCGTGTGTGGCAAACTCTTCGACATCCAGCTTCTTGTAATTGATATAGGATTTGATTTCCTCCGTATATTTTTTATACACCTCTTTATCCTTATCAGGATTTTCAGTTACATGGACCAGGTATAGATGAGAATCATAGGGTACCAGAAAATTTACTACTTGCTGAAGCATTAATTTATCTTCATCATCAAGCTCCGAACCATATACCACTCTATCAAAATTCTGATATCCAGCATTCGCTGGTATGGACAAGACAGGAATTTTAGACTTATCCATAACCTTCACAGTGTTGCTTCCCATTCTTGCCTCATTTACATCCTTCGCTCCGTAAGTACCCATTACTACCAGTGATATATTTTCCTTTTCGATAGTTTCTGCTATCCTATCAGTGAAATCTCCATAGAGAATTTCCTGAGTACATATGTCATAATCATGTTGGGAAGCGTCATTAATTTCTAATGATATTACTCCAAGTTTTGTTCCAATCTCTTCACGTATTTGTTGGAAGGCTTCATCTCCTGATTCGACCAATTTTTCATTATACTCATTTGAAGTGATCACATGCACTATCTTCAAGGAAGAGCCATGCTTTTCAGCAATTTCAGTTGCGTATTCCAGTGCTGTTAAACTTGCATCTGAAAAATCTACAGGGCATAAAATCCTATTCATGATAATCGAAGATTATTTTTTACTAATCCATTCGTTGTTCC
>JABDLO010000176.1 GCA_013002995.1 Saprospiraceae bacterium
GACCTGGAGTGGCATGAACCTCTGCTTCCGGGAAACGCTTCAGTAATCGATGAACAAGTATCCAGTGTTAACAAGGGTTTTATAGGACTAGAACTGAATGGAGAGGACAACCACCTAGATCATTCCTTTTCATTTCTTCCATTTTTAAGTGTAGATCATTCGAGAAAGAAGGAATTGTATTTTAGTTTGCTAACAACATGGAATCGTGGAGATGGTTTCAGCCTGGGATCTGCTATTTACAATAGTGCCTTCCCATCTAAAAAATTCCAATTCTTGTTGGCCCCACAATATGGTTTTTCATCCAAAGAATTAATCGGAAATGGGTGGTTGGCGTATAATTCATACAAACAATCAGGATCACTAAGAAAAATACAATACAAGCTATCAGCTAAGCGATACACAGACCGATTTAATGAAAACCTGGATTACCGAACTCAGTACTTTAGACTTACCCCACAAGTCAGTTTTCATTTTAAGGTCGCACCATCAAGTCAGGTATATAAAAAGCTCACATTAAGGTCCATCTGGTTAAATCAGGAATCACCTGATTTTAATGACGATGGGAGCTTTGATATCGTTAATGATGGCTCAATCATACACCAATTGAGATATGATTATTTCAATTTTAATGTTTTGAATCGGAAAGAGTATTATATCCAAGTTGAACAACAGTCATATGATAATCCTTTCGGTGAGGGAGAAAACTACTTGAAGCTATCTGGAGCATTGACTTATGATATAAAATATAAGCCTTCTCATACCATTAAGTTCAGAGCCTATGCAGCCGGATTTCTTATGAACAGCCAGAGGAATTCTTCCAGTTTTAATAGTCCTTTGAGCAGGGGAACGATTGCTCTCCTTCATCAAGGTGGCAATGATTATTCTTATGAAGGTTATTATCTTAATCGCCAGCAAAGCAATGGACCTTTTACCAATCAGGTGCACCGACTGGAAGGAGGTTTTAAGGATGCCCTGGGGCCATCTTATGGAGTAGGATTAAGCAATGATTTTGCCGCTTCTATCGGTTTGAGTTTTGACTTACCGATGAATCTTCCCACCTTGATAAAGTTCAAGCCCTATTTTGATGTTGGGTATTACAGGACTAAGTCTACATTAAATGACCCCTTGGTAGGAAAGACCTTATATAGTGGTGGATTGATGTTATCCTATCTGGACGGATCTCTGGAAATTTACCTGCCTCTATTTTCTTCATCAGCCATCAGTAATGTATATGATGAGTTAGGTGAAAACTTATTTCAGCGTATATCCTTTTCAATCGATCTTCATCGCATCAATCCTTGGGATCTGATCGATGATTTAAACTTCTGATTACTTTACAACAATATTTCCGGTTTGATACTTTTGTTTTCCTCTTACAAAATAAGTATATATCCCCTGATTCAGATTGCTAAGATCATAAGTCTTACTTCCACCTAAAATTGTTCTCAGTACTTCCCTTCCATCTATGGTGAAGACCGTTAATAGCATTCCATCATCGTACATTGAGAAATCAACGATTCCGCCAGTGGGATTAGGAAATACCCTGGCACCTTCAATTTTATTGAGGCCATTCAAGGAAGAAGTGGCTCCATTCCTAATGAAGAAATCCTGGTTGGAAGCTATAAAGCCATTTTCAAGTTCACCTGGTTCTCCGGTTCCTTTTTTGTTTCCATCAGCACTTCTGAAAACAGCAGAAATCCAGTAAGGAAATGCATCGCTCGGAAAGTTGTAGTATGTTCTTGGAGTCAGGGTAATCTGCCATTGATCAGTGGTTCCTTCGACTTTAGTCATTTCACCTATTCCATCATCCATTCCCCAATTCCCGATGGTATATTTCCATGAAACATTCTCGGGATTATCAGTATCCTCTATGGTCGCACTTGAGTGCACGTACACTTTGTCTGATCCAACTAGTTCTCTATTCCCTTGTGTGGCATCGAAGGTAATGGTTATTTCAGTGTCTGCTTCAAATGTAGGAGGATCAATCGTAACAAAATTACCTCCTGATGCTACATTGAAATAAATGAGTTGGTCTCTGAATCCGAGACCTACATTCTCATTATTGGCATCCCTGAAAAACATTCCAAGTTTATAGATTTCTTCCTCAGCCGCCAGACTGTAATATTCTGAAGGAGTTAAGGTAATCTCCCATAGATCTTCACCGATATTGGTCATTTCACCTATTCCGTCATCCATAAGGCTACCCACTATGTTGTCTATATTGGTTCCTAATGGGTCATCCTTGACCACCCCTGAATGTATATACACTTTTTCAGCACCAACCAATCCTGATGTTTCTCCCTGAAAAGCAACACTTGCGTCAAATGTGATCTTAATCTCATCGCCTTTCTTGAAAGGATAAGGTGTAATGGTAACGGGATTGCTGTAGACTTTTACAACATCAGGATTTCCTTCAGAAAGCCGTTCTGTAGTATAGATGTGCCATTCTCCGGAGGCAAGTGTCATTTCTGCATTGACATCAGTCACAGAAATGGAATCTCCGCTGAAGTAATTATACCACATCCCATTTTGTGTAAAAGTGGGGTCGATAGCTTCTTCCGAAAGTCCAAAATTTCCTACAACCACCAGATCAATATCTTCTGTATCATAGCTTAGTCTTCGAGTGGCTCCCGATTCTTTATGATCTGTAGAAGCTGTTGCTAATGCTTGTGGTGTTATTGTATTTCTAACATTCAGAATGCCTTTATATGTTTCATATATGTGTTGCCTTAATGGATCTCCATAGTAGCCATTGCCTTCAGCACCCCATACATATGGTTTTCTTCCGGTTCTCCCATTGAAATTGATGTCAATGTCATAACCCAGTTCATCGAATTGCCACATCATTTTCGGACCGGGATAGAGGTAAGCAAACGCTGCCGTCATCTTCACCCTTTCAAACATCACTATCGTATCCTTTAAATTAATACTGGCATTGGACCTGCCTTCTGTCAAAACATGCTCACCAACCCTGCGTTCATCATGTGAACTGATGAGTGAGACGTGAGTCCCTCTTTCCATATTGTTAAAACTGCCGGTAATATTTCCATTGGCTACGGGAACAAAGTCATAACTCCTGTTGGCCCACATTTTCATCCCATAGGCTCCTAATTCTTCTTCTTCCTGGGCAGGAGACCAGTGCTCAAGTATCACGTAAGCCTCCGGATCGTATTCCCATATCTCATCGGCCATTCTTTTGAGTAGGGCTATCCTTGATTCATCATAGCCATCTACGCTTCCTCCAGGAGCATAATTGGTAAAACCCTTGGTAAAATCAAATCGATATCCATCAAAATGATATTCTTCCAGCCAGTATTTATTAACCCTGTCCACAAATCTCTGAGTGTATGGACTTTCATGGTTAAAGTCAAATCCCCACTGATACTGCCCTACATAATCTCTGTTGAACCAAGGATTATCTGCAGCTGGTATGTATTCATCTGTATCCAAATACAATCGCAACATTGGATTTTGACCAAATGCATGATTCAGAACAATATCAAGAATGACAGCCATCCCCATTTCATGAGATGCTTCAATGAAGGATTTAAGCTGATCTTTAGTTCCGTAATACTTATCAGGTGCAAAGAAAAAAGAAGGATTATATCCCCATGAATCATTCCCTTCAAATTCGTTGATGGGCATCAATTCTATGGCATTTACGCCTAGCTCTTTAAGATAAGGAAGGGTGTCAATGAGATCCTGGTAAGAATGGGAAGCGAGGAAATCACGTATATGCAATTCATAGATCATGAGATGATTGACATCAGGTCTCTGCCAGTTATCTTCTGTGGCACTCCACTCATAGGGTTGTTGACCCGTCTGAAAAGTAGAGGCGATGCCTAAATCTGTCCTGTCATAATCTGGAAGATCAGGATTTACGGATTCTTCTATAAATGGATCATTCCATGGGTCGGCGATTTTTTCAGCATAAGGATCAGGAATAAACATTAAATCATCTGCAACAGCATATTGATATATGTATTCTCTTCCTGCTTCCAGGCCATTAAGCTCCAGCCAAAGCATTTCTCCATCAGGAGTCTTTTTCATTTGATTTTCGTCTCTGACTTCCCAATTTGTAAAATCGCCAAATACATGAATGATCTGTTTACCGGGAGCTTCAAGAACCAATGTAACTTTTGTGGGATCTTCATGATAGTTGATTCCAGGTAAAAGATCTTGCGGAAGTGCTTCGATTTCTGCATCTTTTATAACTGCTATATTATGCCTATAATTTGCCTCCAGATCTTCTCCATTGACAGTTGCAGTGAGTCTTATGTCAATCACTATGGTCTCATCTGGAGCATAATCATATTCAATAGAAGTGCCATCTGATACACTTGCTACTTCGTTGAATCCTTCACCTTCATCAATCCATAGCTTCATTGTTGAGACTGAAGAAGAAGCTTCCCCAGTAATTTTAATACTTACTCCAGGTGGAATTAGTGCGTACGGTTCATTGGGTTTAGTAATAGAAATGAAATTTTCTACATTGAGATCTACATAAATATCCAGGTTACTTGCCACTGAGCCCCATCCATAGTCACCAGGTGAAGCAGTGCCTTTGGTACTCCCATCTGCAGATCTGAAGACACAAGAAATTCTAAATATATTCTCACCTTGTGGGACCTGGAAGTATTCCCTGATGGTGGGTGACATACTTATCATCCACTTATCTGTCTCTCCATCTACTCTGGTCATTTCTCCTACTCCGTCATCCTGACCCCAATTTCCGATGACATAATTCCATTCAGTACCATCAGGGGCATCAATCACAACTCCGTGATGTATATAAACTTTATCTGCGCCCATTAATTCCTGGTTTCCCTCACTTGCGTCAAATATTAGGGTAGCTTCTTCTTCAGGTCCTACCCCTGCAGGGAGGAGCGTAACTATTTGAGAATATGAAACAATGGCTATGCAGCTGATGATAAAAGTTAATATACTCCTGAACATATGTAATGGCTTTAACTTAGTGTTACTATGACAATAAGGTAAAGTTATGGTTTTTCACCAAACTCATATGTCTTCTATACCTGATTTTAATCATAAATATTATGA
>JABDLO010000225.1 GCA_013002995.1 Saprospiraceae bacterium
TTCCTGAGGAACAAGATATTGAATAGAGTGGCGGCGTTTTACCTGATCTCTAATATAGCTTGCTGAAATATCTAAGAGAGGTGCTTCATAGATCTTAATTGTTGCATGATCTTCCCACTTTTTGGTAGAATATTTAGGTCGCTTATAAATATATATTTCATAATCAGAGATAAGCTTTTCATAGTTCTTCCATTTATGAATGGTGCGAAGATTATCTCCACCCATGATTAATACAAATTCATGCTCAGGGTATTTTTCACCCAGATAAGCCAGTGTATCGATGGTATATGATGGCTTGGGCATTGAGAATTCTACATCAGACGACCTCAACAACAGATTATCTCCGATAGCCAGGTTGACGAGATGAAGCCTGTCCCGGTCCTTGGCTAATGAATTTTTTTTCTTAAGTGGATTCTGTGGGCTTACTACCATCCACACCTGATCAAGATCTGTATTCTGAGCCATGAAATTGGCTATGATCATATGACCGACATGAACAGGGTTGAATGATCCGAAGAATAGGCCTACCTTCATTAACCGAGGTTAGTTACTCATCATTACTGGCATAACCAACATGAGAAGATTTTCTCCTTCTTCTTGTTCTGAAGGAAGCAGAATTCCTGCCCTATTAGGAGATGACAACTCAAGCACAACATCATCAGACTCAAGCACACCCAACATTTCGATCAGAAACTTGGCATTGAAACCGATGGTCATCGGGTCTCCTTCATAATTGCAGGACAATTGTTCTGTCGCTTCATTGGAAAAGTCAAGATCCTGGGCACTAATGGTAAGACTTGCCTCTGTAAGGCTAAGGATAACCTGATTGGTTGTCTTATTGGCATAAATGGCAATCCTCTTCAATGAATTCTGGAAATCTCTTCTTCCCAGCACCAACTTATTGGGATTGTCAACTGGAATTACTGCATTATAATCCGGATACTTCGCATCAATCAATCTACAGATAACCTTCGTATCACCGAAAGAGAAAAAAACGTTCTTCTTGTTAAAGCTCATACTGATTTCCTCTTCATCATTGACAGCATTCTTTAAAAGTGTCAATCCTTTTTTAGGTACGATGAATGATGAGGTAGTTTCTGAACTGATATTTCCGAAACTATATTTAACAAGCTTGTGGGCATCTGTAGCTACAAAAATGATTTTATTGAAATCCACTTGAACGTAAACCCCTGTCATGGACAGTCGAAGTTCATCGTTGCTGGTTGCAAATATGGTCTTGCCGATCGCATTGTTAACCGTATCATTATTCAGCACCACAACATTTACATCATCTTCGGAGGGAATCTGAGGAAAATCGTCTGTCTTATCTCCTGCCAGTTTATATTCTCCATAACTGGACTTAAGCGTTATCCCGCTGGTCTCAATATCAGCAGTGAAAGTTACCGGTTGATCCGGTAGTGCTCTAAGAGTATCAAGCAGGATTTTAGCCGGAACAGCAATCTTTCCATCCTCCTGAGCCAATACTTCCACATGACAAATAATGGATGTCTCCAAATTTGTTGCTGTTATGGTCAAGGTGTTATCCTGAAGATCAAATAAGAAATCTTCCAGGATGGGTAGAACAGGATTGGGATTTATAGACCCACTTGCTACCTGAAGCTTTTTAAGTAATTCTGATGATGATACGTCAAATTTCATTTGTTATAAAATTTACTAA
The DNA here is from genome assembly GCA_013002995.1 of Saprospiraceae bacterium. Classification (GTDB taxonomy): domain Bacteria; phylum Bacteroidota; class Bacteroidia; order Chitinophagales; family Saprospiraceae; genus JABDLO01. The sequence continues at coordinate 1,679 of JABDLO010000225.1, forward strand.
TTCTTTGAACATGAAGTGATTATTAAATTTTAAAACAAATGGAACCACTTCTTTTTCGCCTAAGATTATTTAATTATTGAAATTTAGTAAGATTAAATAATCTTGGGCTCATTTCATAATGTAAATGATTGAAGCCACAAAAATACACCATCTTGGATTATTTCCTAATCTATTGGATCATTGGATGACTCAACAATAAGATATTCTTATCCTTATATCCATCCTTGTATGACCGTTAATAATTCTACATTTGTAGGTTGAAACATTTGCCATGAGCGTAAATAGAAAGATCGGTCCTGAAATAAAGCCCATTGATGACATCCATCTCCCGGAAGTTTCTTTTTATACACTGGGAAATGGAGTCCCTGTATACGAAGTGAATACCGGAACTCAAGAAGCGTTTAAACTTGAAATTCTTACCATTGGTGGACGATTAAATGAATCAAAAAAGATGGTTTCCAGGGCTACTGCTTCTCTGATTCGTGATGCTACTCAAGACTATTCACAGAAAGAGTTGGCAGAGAAACTGGATTATTATGGTGCAGCTCTTTCTTCCAAGTTTAACATGGATGTTACTTCTTTGATACTTTTTTCATTAAATAAACATGCGGCATCTGTAATACCAATAATAGGTAGTATTTACTTAAGACCTGATTTCTCTCAACAAGAATTAGAGAAGTATATCCAACGAAACATTCAGAATCTTGACATCGAATTGACAAAGAATGATGTCCTTGCATATAGACAATACACCGAGCAATTGTTTGGAAAGGAACACATCTATGGGTATAATAGTACTGCTAAACTATATCAGAATTTAACTGTCGATGACCTGAAAGATCATCACTATACTCATTATAGTATACAGAACACGGTCATTGTTTTGTCAGGCTGTATCACTGATGAGATTAGAGATGTGCTGGAAACGGAGTTTGGCTCTTTTAAGAAGATCTCCTCCATTTCTGTTTACAAGGATTTACCCGCTAGTAATACTCAAAATAAAGTAGTTCTTTCGGGCAAAGGAAAAGTTCAGGATTCAATTATCATTGGACGCAGATTATTCAACAAGCAGCATCCTGATTATGCATCTGTCATTTTAGCTAATACCATACTAGGTGGTTATTTCGGATCCAGATTGATGAAGGTAGTACGAGAAGAGAAGGGGTATACTTACAATATTGGAAGCTATCTTGATATGCTTAAATATGATGGCTTTATTTATATTTCTACAGATGTTGCGCCAGAGAACACAGAAGATACCATCAACGAAATATACCGGCAGATCGACGTTTTACAAAGGAAAACAGTGTTTGATGGTGAGCTGAAGATGGTCAAGAATTATATCCTCGGGAATATCCTCAATATGCTGGATGGTCCTTTTAAAGTTTCTGGTTGGGTTAAAACGCTTGTAACTCATGATGTATCATTACTTAGAGGCCATGAGGTCATACAGGAATTACAACATATTGATGGACGAAAAATCCGAGAAATCTTTAGAAAATATTATCAGCCATCCGATATGCTTGAATTGATTGTAAAGTCTTGATTTATTGGTCTGATTATTGACTTCAATAATTAGATAAAAAAATGTGAATTAATTATATTTTTGCGGTTGACTTGTCTTTAGGCCTTGGTCTCCGGATGTAATCTTCAATGAACATTTAGATCTCTTTCTGACGCTTTGCACAATCAGAAGTTAAAATGGCGTAATGATATTTGCCATTTTAAATACACATTAAGGGAATTCAATAGGAGAATCAATCGTTAAAGATGCGTCAACCATTTATTGTAGGAAGACAAAGATTATAAATATAAACGCCAATGAAGTTATTCAGCTTCTTTACACAAGAATTAGCTGTAGATCTCGGAACTGCTAATACACTCATCATACAGGATGATGTAGTAGTCATTGATGAACCGAGTATTGTTGCTGTTAATAGATTTACCAATGAGGTTATTGCTGTTGGAAACAAAGCCATGCAGATGCATGAAAAGACCCATGAAAATATAAAGACCATCAGACCATTAAAAGATGGGGTGATTGCTGACTTTCAAGCTGCTGAGGCTTTAATTCAGGGATTAATCAATCTGATGGGTGATAAAAGAAGGTTTTTTACCCACCTTAAGATGGTTATCTGTATTCCTTCTGGAATAACAGAGGTAGAGAAAAGAGCAGTTTTTGATTCAGCAGATCATGTCGATAGTAAGGAAACATATTTAATTCATGAGCCCATGGCAGCCGCTTTAGGTATTGGACTGGATGTGGAGGAGCCTGTAGGAAACATGATTATTGACATAGGAGGAGGTACAACTGAGATTGCCGTAATTGCCTTATCAGGGATTGTAACCGATCAATCTATCAGGACTGCAGGTGATGAATTCACAATGGATATCATCGATTATATGAAGCGGAAGCACAACATTCTAATCGGTGAACGTACTGCTGAGCAGATTAAAATACATGTTGGTGCAGCAGCAACAGAATTGGAGAATCCACCGGAGAAGTATGCTGTAAACGGTAGAGACCTTCTTACTGGAATTCCTAAGCAAGTTTTTACCAATCATGTTGAAGCTGCGGAAGCACTGGATAAGTCTATTGCTAAAATAGAAGAGGCCGTTCTTAAAGCACTTGAAGATACACCTCCTGAACTTGCCTCTGATATTTATAAAACTGGAATTTATCTGACTGGAGGTGGGGCACTATTAAGAGGATTAGCTCCCAGGGTTTCTGCCAAGACTAAGTTAAGGGTTCATGTGGCAGAAGATCCTTTAAGAGCTGTTGTAAGAGGTACAGGAATTGCTTTAAAAAACACAGATAGATACTCTTTCCTTATAGACAGGAGAAGCATTTAATTGATTACGGGTTGAGTTCATATGCAAAATATTCTACAGTTATTCGCTCGATACGGATCCCATATCTTGTTTCTGGGATTAGAGATATTTTGCTTTATTCTAATTGTAAACTTCAATAAGACTCAAAAAGACATATATTTAAATTCAGTCAACTTGTTTAACGGGAAGTTGGCAGAAAGAGTAGATAAAACGCGTGACTATCTGAAACTTCAGGAAATAAATGATAGTCTCACTCATGAAAATTCAAAGCTTATTCAACGGCTCATCAATGAAAGCCGAATCAATCTCCCAGATCTTGAAATAGAAATCCCTGAAGACTATGTCATCATCCCTGCACTCGTATGCGATAAAACCATCAATCTAAAAAACAATTATATCACCTTGTGTAAGGGAGAAAAAGATGGAGTAAGATCCGGGATGGGAGTAATATCTAATAATGGCGTGGTAGGGTTGATAAGAAGTGTTTCACCGGATTTTTCCATCGTATTGCCAATCATTAATGTTCTTTCAAGAACCAATGTTGCGATCAAGAACAGTAATTATTTTGGCACTATGAAGTGGCAAGATGCCAATCCCCTTAAAATGATTGTAGAAGAAGTTCCTAAGCATGCTAAAATTACTGAAGGTGATACCATTATTACAAGCGGATATTCTACTGTATTCCCAAAAGGAATTCCTATCGGTAAGATTACTAATTTCTACGTTGAGCAAGGTTCAGCAAATTTTTCCATTGATGTGGAAGTGAATGAAGACCTGGCAAGATTGGAATATGCATACATTATCGATTACAAGAAAAAGGCACAAAAGGATTCTTTAACCAACCTGGTGATCAATGAATAGAGTTATATGGTCCAATGGCATACGATTCATAATACTCCTTTTAATTCAGACATTGATTCTCAGAAGGGTGACTTACGATTGGGGTAACCTTGGATATCTACATATTCTTATTTATCCATTATTTATTTTATTACTACCCATTAAGACACCACGAGCAATGGTACTTGCGTTAGCATTTCTAATGGGAATTGGTGTAGATATGTTTTATAACAGCCTCGGAGTACATGCCAGTGCTTTGGTCTTTATGGCCTATTTTCGACCATTTGTCATGAAAATCCTTGAGCCGTATGGAGGCTATAATGTTGAGGACAGTCCTACGATCAGAAATTTCGGGACTGGTTGGTTTTTTACCTATGCTGCCATTCTCTTGTTTCTGCATATATTCTTCTACTTTTGTGTAGAAGCATTTTCATTTGTTTTTATTTTCGAGATCATGTTGAATACCATTTTCAGCTTTTCTATTTCGATCATTGTTATTTTTATCATTCAATTGATCTTAAGGCCTAAGTATTAATATGAAGAGATTAGCAGAAAGACAAAATGTTATCATAACCCTATTCATAATAGGGGGTGCTCTGCTGATTTTAAAAGCTGCTCATCTACAGATCATTGATTCCAGTTACAGAGATCAGGCTGAAAGAACAACACTGGCAAAAAACACGAAGTATCCTGCAAGGGGAATGATCTATGATAGAAATGAAACACTTGTAGTTTCCAATACACCGATATATGATATTGAAGCAGTTTATAATAACATAGATCCTAATATGGATACTACTTTATTCTGCGAGCTTCTTGAAATAGATAAAGCTACTTTTAATAAACGGTTGAATAAAGATTGGTCTGATATCAGATATAGTAAGAACTCCAATTTTATTTTCTTAAACAAGATTGAACCTAATATTTTCTCGAGGTTTCAAGAACATCTTTATAAATTTCCCGGATTTTATCCCATTGTGCGTAATATCAGAAGCTATCCTGACAGCTGCGGTGCACATGTTCTTGGATATTTAAGTGAAGTAAATAACCAGGACCTGGCAGATGCTTCCTACAATTATGTCATGGGCGACCTTATCGGTTCAAGTGGTTTAGAAAAAAAATATGAGGCTGACCTCCGAGGCAAGAAGGGGTTTGAGTACATGTTGAAAGACAATCTTGGAAGGGACGTATCATCTTATAATGATGGATTGTTAGATTCATTTGCAGTAGTTGGTGAAGATTTGACATTGACTCTTGATATCGATCTACAGAAATATGGAGAGCAATTGATGGTTAATAAAATCGGTGCAATCATTGCTTTGGAACCATCATCTGGAGAAATACTCTCCATGGTAAGTGCTCCAACATTTGATCCTAATCTTTTGAGTTTTTCTAAAAAGAGAGGCTCCGCTTTCGTTCAGCTTGCAAGTGACACATTATCCAAGCCTTTATACAATCGTGCTATTAATGCTAAATATCCACCTGGATCCATATTTAAACCAATATTTTCATTGATCGCCCTTCAACATGGAATAACTCAACCTAAAAGATTTATCAGGTGCGATGGCGAATATGTTTTGAGCAGAAAAACGGGTGAATCCCAAGGTTGTCACTCTCATGTTTCTGCCCGAAATATTCAGATGGCGATCCAGCATTCATGCAACATCTATTACTACCAATTGATGCGTGAATTCCTCGAACAATACGGTTATACAAGACCTGGTCAGGGAATGGATACTCTGATGTCTTACCTGGAAAGATTTGGTCTAGGCAATAAGCTGGGCGTTGATTTTCCTTATGAGAATGATGGGTTCCTTCCTTATGCTGAAACTTACGATAATATGTATTCAACCGAAGTCAACGGATGGAGATCTACATATGTTCTTTCTTTAGGAATAGGGCAAGGAGAATTTCAATTCACAACACTTCAGATGGCCAATCTCGCAGCCATCATTGCCAATAGGGGTTATTACAAAACACCACATCTCTTAAAGGCGTATGAAAGTAGCAAAGAGATCAACCCCAAGTATACAGTGAAGCGAAATGTTGGAATCGACCGTGAACACTTTGAGCCTGTCATTGAGGGAATGCGACTAGCAGTTGAAGCAGGAACTGCTCGTACTGCGTATTCTCCAGACTATGTTGTATGTGGAAAAACAGGTACATCACAGAATCCCCATGGAGAAGACCACAGTGTATTCATTGCATTTGCTCCTAAAGATGACCCGAAAATAGCAATAGCTGTATATGTTGAAAATGCTGGATGGGGTGCCTCCTATGGCGGACCTATAGCTGGCTTAATGATTGAAAAGTACCTAACAGGTGAAATCAGTCGTAGAAATAAATGGATGGAAGAGCGAATGTTGAATGCCGATTTAATTAACAAAGAACAATTATGATCATATCAGCCATAGTCGCTGTCGCTAATAATAGGGTAATAGGGAAGGATAATGACATACCCTGGTATCTTCCTGCCGACTTGAAATATTTTAAAAAAACGACGCTCAATCACCATATACTTATGGGGCGGAAGTGTTATGCGTCAATCGGTAAACCATTGCCAAAACGAACCAATGTCATCGTTTCGCGTGATCCTTATTTCATTTCATCCAACTGTCTTGTCGCCAGAAGCATTGAAGAAGGTCTGGAGATGGCTTATGACAATGGAGAAAAAGAGTGTTTTATAATTGGTGGAGGCACCATCTATAATCAGACCCAAAAACTATGGGACAGGCTATACTTAACTGAGGTTGACCTGGATGTGGAAGGAGATGTGTTTTTTCCGGAAATAAACCATAGTGAATGGAAGATTATATCGGAAGAACCACAAGAACCTGATGAAAAAAATCCTTATCATTATACCTTTAAGGTGTTACACAGATAAATGGAATCCCCTTCAATCATTAGAGAAGATTTTCTGCATTATGTATGGAAGACCAAGCAATTTGATCTAAGCAGAATGGTGCTTGTGGATGGTCGGAACATTAAAATACTTAGATTCGGAAATCACAACCATGATGCGGGGCCTGATTTTTCCGAAGGTTTAATTGAAATTGATGGAATCCGTTGGGCTGGGAACATTGAGATCCATGTACAATCTTCACAATGGAAAGCCCATGGTCACCAGAAAGACCCCGCTTATGACAACGTTATATTACATGTTGTGCTGGAGGACGATGCTCCTGTTAAAAGAGCTGATGGCACATTGATTCCTACCCTTGAATTAAAAGACTTGATCATTCCCACTTTGTTTAAGAACTATGCCAGACTGATGTCATCTTCTGGTTGGATTCCATGTGAGAATATGATACAAAAAGTTGATCCCTATAAAGTGAGTTTATGGCTCAATAAAGTCGGGGTTGAAAGACTAGAAAGAAAAACGAATGAAGTTGAAAACTTACTAAGTAGGGTCAACAACGATTGGGAAAGATTATCATTCATCATGATAAGCAGATATATGGGATCCAAGGTTAATACCTTTCCCATGGAATTGATGGCACTTCAGTGTGATCTGAAAATATTAGCAAAAAACAGAAACAGTGTAGAAACCATAGAAGCAATATTATTCGGCATATCAGGGTTATTGAACTCATCATATGAAGATGAATATCCCACTAAATTAAAGCGAGAATTTTCCTTTTATAAAAAGAAATATAATCTGAAATCGATCAATCCTGTAGCCTGGAAATTCTCTAAAATGCGGCCATCAAACTTTCCCACCATTAGAATTTCCCAAATTGCTAATCTTATACATAAAAATCATTTTTTGTTGAGATCGTTTATCGACGCTGAAGATATTCATCAATTAAAACACATCTTGAATTGCGAGGCTTCTCCTTACTGGGATGATCACTACAGATTTGATAAATCCAGCAAGCAACTGAAGAAGAAGCTAAGCAATTCCTGGATTGAGATGTTGATCATCAATGTTGTTGCACCTTTGCTGTTTATTTATGGAAACCATATCGGAGATCAGAACATTAAGGACAAGGCGATTTCCTTCATTGAGTCTATTCCTTCAGAGAAAAATTCAATCATTAGTAAATGGAAAGATCTTGGAATAGGATGTAAGAATGCATTACAATCACAAGGTAGTCTCAGATTGAAACAAGTATATTGTCAGGATTCCCGATGTCTGGAATGCAGTATCGGAAACGACCTCATTAAATTTTAAACATGATACAGCAATGGCTTGCAAAAATATTGCTCTTCCCTTTTACCATGTTGTATGGTATGGTTATAAGCATGAGGAATCTAATGTATGATGCAGGCCTGCTTAAATCCACCCGGTTTAGCATTCCAATCATATCCGTTGGAAACTTAAGTATAGGAGGAGCAGGAAAAACCCCACACATTGAATTTTTAATTGAGCATCTCAGGCCCTATCTCAATATTGCCACTTTGAGTCGGGGATATAAAAGAAAGACCAAAGGATTTCGGATGGCAAATCTCAATGATAATGCCTTAACGATTGGAGATGAACCTCTCCAATACCGTAGAAAATATCGAGATATTATTGTGTCAGTATCTGAAAGCAGAACTCTTGCCATTCCTCTGATTCTGAAACAAGCTCCCGGCACACAAGTTGTTCTTCTTGATGATGCATTTCAACATAGAGCTATTGTGCCTGGGTTAAACGTCCTTTTAACTACTTATGATCAACCATTTACCAGAGATATTTTACTTCCCGCGGGTAGATTAAGGGAGTATTCTGATTCCTATAAGCGTGCAGATATCATTATAGTTTCCAAATGCCCTGAAGAGATATCAGAACAAAACAGAGCCGAAATCATAAAAGAGATTAATCTATTGGACAGACAACGGCTTTATTTTACCAAATATCATTATCACAACCCATATAGCTTTTTCAACCCTTCTTCCCGGATAAAGTTATCTAATGATGCTGATGTTATTCTTGTAAGTGCCATCGCTAATACTGCATATCTCCGTCAGCACTTAGATAATGAAGTGGCCTCTGTCCATGAATTAGAATATGAAGATCATCACATCTTCCTTGAAAGAGACATTGAATACATGGAGCAAGTATACATCAATCGTGAGTCAAGCAATAAGATCATTCTCACTACTGAAAAAGATGCTATGAGGCTTGAACTCCATAGAGATCTTATATACAAGAAAAAATTACCCGTTTATGTGCTTCCTGTTGAAGTCTCATTCTTATTTGATCAAAAGGATGAATTTATTAACGATATCCGATCCTTTTTACTCAACTTTAAGGTATGATATTAAGAGCGTTTACAATAGTATTTATTCTGTTGGCAGGTATATCTATACAGGGTCAATCTCCTATTATCCCTGAAAGAGGCATATCCTATGACATCATCGACCGGCTCGACATTCTTTACGGCTCTTCAATATTTACTTCCAATGGAAATTTCAGAAGACATGAAGCCTATCAATTGGCATCGGATTTATTTTATAATGAACAAAAGCTAAAGCCTCTTGATCGTTGGGACCTTCAATATCTCATTGATGACAACAATGAGTTTTTCACAAAGAGTTTACAGGACGCTTCTTCTTTCTCATTAAAATATATTGATTCAACCAGATTGTTTTATAGTGGCACTCAGACAGAAGGAACCAGTTCCGGAATTCAACCTTCCGAGAGAAAACCATTCTTAAAACACTTTTATAAAACACAGGCCAATTTTTTTGAAGTAGAGACCGGAGATTTTATCCTCAAGGTCAACCC
>JABDLO010000226.1 GCA_013002995.1 Saprospiraceae bacterium
CCAGGGCCTGTATGCATCATGGATCAAAAGACCATATCCTTTTTCCTTTAATTTCTGATGAACCCTGACCACAGCTTCTGCAGCCGGCCGCTGCATATATGCCCTGGGAAGGGTGTAGAAGGTATTGCTCATGAAATTATTGGTCGTAGCATAACGGATATCATACTTGATGCTGGGATCAAGTGATTTTAATTCTACAAGATCAGAATCCTTAAAATCTCCTTCCTCTTCCGGGGGGCTCTCTGCCAGGGCATCTGCCCTTAACTCCTCAATAGGCTTGACTGGTTTTATCCTGAAAGTTTCCGAAGTAGTTGCACCTACATCTCTTTTATTAAATACAGGTCCATTTTCAATTTCGACACTGATGACATTACCTTGATCATCTCTTTTAAATACCAACTTCTCTCCATGGTACATGCCTCGCGATTCCGGAAAGGCAAACTCATTTTCTGACAATTGAGTGAGCTTGTCCTTCTCTGTCCATTCAATTAAAGCGAATAAACTGCCATTGTCTTCATAGAAGTAAAGCACACTATGATCTTCTCCATACTCACCTATAAGATTACTCCAATCTTCAGGATATTCACTACTTGAAGGAGGGTCTACTTTCTTAAAGAGCCTATCATTGATATAGACTTCTCCTTCTTTTTCTTTTAACTCCAATCCACCATAATTCAATCTTCCATCTGAAACTATACCATCCTTTCCCTGTCTCAAACTAATCTCAACTGTTTCAGTACTCAAAACCAACTTCCCACTTTTGCTGAATATTTCCAGGGCACTGTTTTCACTTTCATAATAACCGGCCAATTGCATTTGCTTTTCCATTGGAATAGGAGTTGTCTTCTCATATTCAGGTAATTCCATTCCTTGTTTCTCAGCATACATCAGGTCGAGCGCATAATTAGACAACCTGGATGTAACACTGTTGGTCACATCAACCGATGAAGCACAAGCTACACCTAGTTTTAATTCAGGTACTCCATACAACTGGGTCGAAAAACCATAAATGGCTCCTCCATGCCCTACCTTCTGATGTCCCTGAAAATCACCAAGCCTGAATCCAATCCCATATCCATCGTTGGCTTCTCCGCCAAACTGAGGAGTCCACATTTCCCGTATTCTATCCCTTGAAAGTAGCCGTCCATTCTCTCCTTCACCCCCATCAAATAATGTCATCAAAAACTTACCTAAATCACCCATGGGAGCATATAAACTCCCCGCAGGAGCCATCCCCAATTGAAAAGTAGGAGCAGTAAATGTTCTCTCATCGTAACTCCACATGGTCGCTTCTGCCAGGTTGGATTTTATTTCCGTCGAGGGCTCAAACCCGCTATCATCCATTCCAATTACTTGTAATACATTGTCTTTCATGTATTGTGCATAAGGCTTACCAGCCAAATGTTGCATCACATATCCAACTATCGCAATTCCGGCATTTGAATACTTGGTTTTGGATCCCGGTTCATAGATAACCCTTGTGTTAATGATGCTTTCATAGGTTTTCTTCAGATCATCATTTTCTGCATCAAAATAATTACCTACCCTGGGTTCCCGAAGTATTCCGGAACGATGAGAAGTTAACATCCGCAATGTAATCGGAATATTAAACGAATTATCAAGCTTAAAATCAGGGAGGTACTCTGTAATAGGAGCATCCAGGTCTATCTCCCCTGACTCCACCTTCTGCATAATGGCTATATCAGTGAATAGTTTGGAAACTGAACCTACTCTATAGACGGTCTTTCCATCAACTGGGATTGATTTCTCTTCATCCTTAAAACCAAATCCCTTATTCCAAATGATCTCCTGATCATTCACCAAAACCATAGAGATGGCATTCAGATCCTTTGTATCTATTTCATAATTGATTGCATCAATGAGTCTCTTTTCAATTTCTTCAGAAACTGAGTAGCTGGATGTATCGGGCGATGGTTGTCGACATGAAGCAATTAGAAGGACAAATAATAAAAACAGATTCTTTGGTGACATATTATACCTGGTTGTTGAGCCTATAATTTCTTAAGGTAATAACATTCTAATAAATAGGAGTCTTTTAAAAAGAACTCCTTTGTTCATGCCTTGAAATTATCCAATAATTCCCTATCTTCCCACCCCCTAACAAATACCCAAATTGGAGTTATTTACATACAATTAATGTAGTAAGTCTTTCTACAAATGAAATTCAATTTTGACCTTACCATTTCCCTTCGCAAGGGAAAAGTGAAAGGGTTGTAAAAAAAATAAGTTTTCAAAATTGAATATCATTTTTTCGTTGAACTTACCATTTAGTTTAAAATCCATAAAAAACACATAACACCATGGCTAATAAAAAAATCAAAGGAACAATAGCAATCCTCACTGGAGGAGGAGACGTACCGGGATTGAATCCCGCCATCAGAGCGATTACAATAAGAGCGATCAGGGAAGGATACAGAGTGATTGGTCTCCGCAGAGGATGGGGAGGCATCATTGATGTCATCAGAGATAAAAAGCATGACAATAGTGAAAACTTCCTTGAATTAACCAAAGAAAAAGTGAACAAGGCAGGACGAACAGGAGGTACTTTCCTTCACACTTCTCGTACAAGACCTTCACACGTTCCTAAGTCAAAAGTCCCTAAACATCTTCAAGATACGTATTCAGCAGATGTCAACGATCTCACACCGGAAGTGATTAAAAACCTGGAATGGATAGGCGTTGACTACCTAATTCCGATCGGAGGTGATGACACCCTTTCGTACGGCGTACACCTTTACCAACAAGGATTAAAGGTTGTTGCCATTCCTAAAACCATGGATAACGATGTTCCTGGAACCGATTACTGCATCGGGTTTTCAACTTGTGTAACAAGAACCATCAGCCTCGCCAACAATCTAAGGACTGCTGCCGGATCACATGAAAGAATCATGGTATTGGAAGTATTCGGACGGTATGCAGGATTTACAGCCATGCTTCCAACCATGGCAGGAGCAGCCAATAGATGCATCATTCCAGAGAATCCATTTGACATAGAACACCTAACGGAATTGATCGTCAATGATAGAAATGAAAATCCGAGTAAGTATTCTATCGTACTTGTATCAGAAGGAGCAAAATTCCAGGGAAAGGATATGATCTTCGAGAATGCTGAAGTGGACATGTTTGGTCATGCAAAACTAGGCGGCATCGGTGATATGGTAAGTGCCAAGATCAAAGAATTATCACCTAAATACAACAATGGAGTTGGTGTGAATGTCATCAACCAGAAACTGGGCTATATGGTAAGATGTGGAGATCCTGATGCAATCGATTCCATCATCCCAATGGCATATGGTAACCTTGCATTGGACCTTATCTTAAGTGGCGTTGATGGAAGGCTCGTCGTTCTTAAGAATGGACGTTATGACAATGTCCCAATCTCAGCTGTTACCTCATCTAAAAAATTGGTCAACGTACCTAAGTACTATGACATTGAAAGGATGAGGCCTTACTACCACAGCTTCGAGATGCAACCGATGTTTATTATGACAAGCGAATAAAATCAGTGTTCAGTGGATAGTGATTAGTGTTTAGCTGACAGTTGATGGTTGAAATCAAGAACCATCAATTGTCTACTGATCTCACTTTTGTAAAATTTCAGTGTGAATCGGTAAAGCTGTTTTAGGCAAGAACTAAGTACGACAGAACACTAAACACTTATCACTGATCACTAAAAACTCACCTAACTTCATCCCACCCGGAATATCCACTCAAGAAATGGTCGTGACCATCGAGCAGGTAATTCTCATATCTCCAATACATGCCATTGATCACAGACATGTCTCCGATGTACAGGTATGTATGACACCTTAAGTCCGCTCCGTCATCCATATCGATTAAAACTTCTATCCTCTTGTACGAAGGACCTTCAAAAGCATCCAACCGATCCAAATCCTGATCTGAAATATCCAGGTACACCAATCCTTCCGCAAATGAAGCTTCATCTTCTATCAATCCGGGATAAACCTGCCCGTTAATATGTGATGGCTTATAACCTGCAAGATGACCGGGAGCACTTTGGTACTCTCCAGTAACCACCCTTCGCCATACATGAGGGTGCTGTAATGTCCCATAAACGAATAAATGATTGATCTCCATGATAAATAATTCAACAAAAGAAGAATCATTTTAATTTCTTTTCCCTGGCGAATATACCGCCTCTGCCCTCTTCTCCACATCCTTCCTGTAAAAAGCAACATCTTTAAATTGTGCCTTAGTATACATCTCCGCCTGATCATCAAAATGTGGAGATTCAGGGTTCCCACTTTGCCCGCCTGTAAGGATGCTCCTGGCCACAATACTGTCTCCAAATTCTACAAATGCCACAAAACTGTTGCCACTGGTTCCATACCACTTTTTAGTGTCAGGATAGACTCTGCTACCATAAGACGCCAATGAACCCCATCTGCCTGATGCAAAAGGAACCGGTATGCTCGGCAGATCATCGTTAAAAGGCTGTCTGATATCACTGGTTATCCTTTGATACCGATTCACCTCTCCCCACGGAACATTGATCTTTCCAAAATCTTGTTGCAATATCTCCTGTGCTTTATCCAGCGACTGAAGTATGGTTACTGCTTCTGCATCTTCTCTCATGTAATCGTAAATGTTCTTATCAGCATCCCTTGCTTTCTGTCTCACTTCACCCATCAATTCTCTAAGTGCGTAATTGGCCAATGTGGTCTGTAACGATTCACTTGAAAATCTGTAATCCCACCTCCTAAATAATTCAATAGAAATAGCGACTCTTCTGGAGAGACCCTGATACCTTGATTTTACTCTATCATAAGCATTTACATACCTTGGAATCAACTCAGCAAATCCCGGCAAATAAGAATCATACGCCGCACCGATCAGTTTGTCAATCGTCCAATCCTTTTGATCTTCAAGAACTCTCACCGCATGGATACCTCGATAATTTTCGCGATCAGGAGCCATGTAACTTTTATAATCATTGGGATCTGGACTGTCTTCACCAGAAGCTGTAAATGGCGTCGCATTGCAATTCTGAATCCAACCAATTTCAGGATTCTTGATCAATACCATCTCTTCAACTGTGTGTAATCCCTGCCAATCCGTAGCAGCAAGAGAACCATCTACCACCCCACTCCAGTTATAGTTTTCATTCCTGACCGGTATGAAGTTTCCATGGAAATAAGCTATGGTACCATCCGCATCTGCATATACTGTATTATTAGACGAATTTGTATTGAGGTCCATTGTCGCCTTGAAATCCTCGTAACTTCTTGCCTTCGTCCTATTGTAAGATTGAGTCAGTGCCTTGATGTGTTCTTTCATCAAAGCGATAGAGATCCATTTATCATCTTCTGTCCTTATGATAGGACCATGGTGTGTATAATATGCATCATAGGTATTAGAAGCCATTGAATCTCCATCTTTGTAAGGAATGGTGATCGGTTTTACGGTGACTGGTTTCCAGGCATTGTCATGCAAATATTCCAACGCACCCTGGTTATTACGGATGGTTTCAGCGTAGTAATCTATCGCATCTGCCCTTGAAGAAGTATGCATCCAACCGCACCGATCATTAAAGCCTTGATAAACAAAAAATTGCCCCCACGTCACAGCACCATAAGCATTTAATCCCTCTTCACTGATCATATGGACTTCAGCTCTGAAGAAAAAAGAAGTGTGAGGGTTAATTAAAAACAGGGCGTTCCCATTTGCCGTAAGGCTCGGTGCAATTGAGATGCCATTAGATCCTGAAGGCTCTTTCTGATCTTCAGGAATCACCTCGATATTTCCTTGTTCTTGCTCTCCATAAAACGATGCCAACTGTCTTGTAGATATCCTTTCTATATCCCCACCAATGCTTCCTTCTGTGAAACTCAATGCCATCCAGGGCTCCCACCGGTCAATTAATAGCGGTTCCACATCAGGATGGGTGTGTAGGAAGTAATTCATACCATCCGCAAAACCGTCCATCAGCTTCCTCAACCACTCAGGGCTATCCTGATATTCTTGTTTCAACTCATTGGTATCGATGTACATCTTCATCCTGAGATCAAGAAAAATGTCTTCTTCTCCGGTTACCTCTGCCATCCTACCCATTGCATTGATATAATTTACCTCTACACGATTGAAATCATCCTCGCATTGAGCAACCATAAGACCGAATACTACATCAGCATCTGTCTTCCCATAGATATGGGGAACACCATAATCGTCTCTGATGATGGTGACTTCATCGGCTGTGGCCTCCCACCTGGCTACTTCATCTAAAACATTGAGACTTTGCTTACAACTGAAGAGGAGTATACACACGAATATTCCTAAAAAATATCTAAATCTTTTCATGAGCAAAAGATACAGCAATAATATATTTTAGTTGAATCTCTTCTGAGAATAATATTACTCTGACCAGGGAGGAAAATCAGGATGAGAATAATAATTTTATAGATAACTCATTTAGCTTTGGATATCGAAGTGATCCAAGAACAGCAAGATTTATCAAATATTTCTCCCAAATCAATTGAATATTGCCTAATATTATTTATCCAATCAAATTCAATACCAGCATGACAGTAGAAGAAGTAATCAATGAGATTAAAGCAATGGGAAATGAGCGGACCAAAGCTACACTTATGAAACATGGGGCAAAAGAACCTTTTTATGGAGTAAAGACCGGGGATTTAAAAAAGATCCAGAAAAAGATAAAAAAGGACCATGAATTATCACTTCAGCTGTATGATTCAGGTGTGTCTGATGCCATGTATCTGGCAGGTTTAATAGCAGATAAGGAGAAAATTACACCAGAACATCTACAACATTGGATTGAAAATGCCACATGGTATATGATCAGTGAATATACCGTTCCATGGATTGCTGCTGATAGCGGACACGGAATAGAGATGGGAATAAAGTGGATTGAATCGGAAGAGGAAATGATAGCATCAGCTGGATGGTCAGCATTGAGCAATGCCATTTCAATTGCAAAAGATGAAGACATCGACGTAAACTTACACAGTAACCTTCTTGATAGGGTTCAAAAACAACTTCAAAGTTCTCAGAATAGGGTTAGATATACTATGAATGGATACGTCATAGCTGTGGGATCATACATTCCAGGGTTGACTGATAAAGCCAAAAAAGTTGCGGATTCCATAGGAAAAGTAAATGTAGATATGGGTGGAACTGCTTGCAAGGTTCCGGATGCTCCTTCCTACATTGCCAAAATTGAATCCATGGGTAGAATCGGTAAAAAAAGGAAAATGGCCAGATGTTAAAGGAAATATTTTTATTTATCTCATTAGAATAAATTCATATTGTGTAAATTTCCGGTCCCTATCCTATTAAGAAGCAGAATCACACATGACTTACCAAATAATTATTCTAATGCTAAGCATTCCTTTCATCCTGGATGGACAAGCTCTGACAGGCTACACCGTAAAAGAAGATACCACGTATTTCATCTTTGATGAAAGAGATTATAATACTGACGAGGTGAAAAACATAACCGTTACAGGTTCTTTCAGATCCTGGAGCCAGGTAATGAATGATCCGATTTATAACCTTAGTAAAGTCGGGAAACATATCTGGACTCTCCCATTTTACAATCCTTCGTATAACCTCATACCTCCCGGAGCTGAATTTAAATTCAGGATCAATGAAGGAATATGGATGGATCCCCCTCCCAATGCTCCAAATGTAAGGGGTGGAAATCTCATTTTCCTTCATGATGTACTTATTCCATCTTTAAAAGCTGAAATTACAAGTGCAGGGACAATATGGATACATACATCAGGGTTCGAACGACCATTGAAAGCCTCCGAATATGTACTCCATGATGCCAACGGGAATGAGATTGCAATCAGTGAAATGTTACCCAACACATCAGCAGAAGCATTGCTCCGCCCTGCTGAATCCATTGATAAAAGAAAAGTCTACTACCTATCCATCCCCAAGCACAACCTGCGTGTCTGGTGCTCATACGATGGATGGTTCCGACATCTTTATTCCGAAAAAGAACTTGGAGCGAACATAAGTAGCGATGGAAGTCATACCATGTTCAGGATTTTCTCTCCGAGAGCAGATAAAGTAAAGCTTTATCTATACAAAGGTGCTGAAGACAAAGAACCATATTCCACCATTGAAATGAAAGCTGACCAGAATATGGTATGGGAAGCCAAGGTAGAAGGTAATCTTAAAAGCGTCTTTTACGATTTTACTGTTCACGGGCCGACTGATATGGGGAATCATTTTTATGAAACACTTCCTAAGCACATCAGCGATCCTTACGCACGGGTCAATATGGAAGCATGGGGTCGCAGTATGGTATGGGAAAAGACAACGCCTGCAACTCCTCTTAAAGGTGGTATTCCTCATATGAAAGATGTCATAGCTTATGAAGTACATGTCCAGGACTTTACAGATAGACTACCTGTTGATAAATCCATCAAAGGGACATTTGACGCCATGGTTAAGCCTGGCTTAAAAAACAGCAGAGGTGAAAAAATAGGATTTGATCATCTCCTGGATCTTGGAATTAATACTGTTCACCTTATGCCGGTCCAGGAATTTATGCACCATCCTGACGATGTCTGGAAGGAATCTTTTAAGGATGATCCATACATGATCGAACAAGGGATTGCAGAAGAAAATTACCAGTGGGGGTATCGTACCTCCCATGCCCTTGCCATTGAAAATAAGTTCAGAAATAGATCCACCTCTCCTGGTGAAGAAAGAAACCAATTCAGAGACCTGGTACAGGCTTTTCATGACAAAGGTGTTGCAGTTATTGTCGACATCGTCCCTAACCATACTGCTGAAGACATGGATGGGAATTGGTTTTTTCATATGAATGTACTGGACAAGATTTATTACTTCAGAACAAGAGATCTCGATCACATCGGAGAATATGGAAATGAAGTTAAAACTGAAAACCGACCAATGGTCCAGAAATGGTTGATTGATCAATGTCTTTCACTCATCAATGAATTTGGAATCGATGGATTCAGGATTGACCTGGCAGGACAGATTGACCAACAGACATTGATTAAATTAAAAGATGCTATTGGCCATGATAAGATTCTTTATGGAGAGGCCTGGATAGGTTCTAATGATCCTGAATTCGAAAACAACCCTGATTGGGATTGGTATAAAGCTGACTCCCCTATCACCTTTTTCCAGGATGATTCCAGGAATGCTTTTAAGGGACCTGTGTTCGATCTGAAATCACAAGAGAAAGACAGAGGTTGGCCTGGTGGCAACTATGGAGAAAGAGAAAAAGTCATGCGTGGTTTATCCTGCACATTTGCAGAGGATGTTACAACGACCAGTGGTATCAACTACCTGGACATCCACGACAATTGGGCACTGGCAGATCAATTTGCCTTGAGCGACTGGGATGGAAACAAAGGTGTGGATCATGATATATACAAAATAGCCGCACTTCTTCTGTACACTTCTGTAGGTCCGATAGTTACGCATGGAGGAACTGAGTTTATGAGAAGTAAAGGACATGCCCCTTTACAAGAAGTCGTGAAGACACTGAAGAATGGTGTAACCATGTATTGGCATGGCAAGAGAGACACTTACAATCATCGTACTGCCAATCAATTTGTTTGGGAAAACATCGGACGAACAAGAGACTCTGCAAATCCAAATGATTATAAAGGGATGCTGGAATTCTGGAAAGGATTAAACCGATTCAGGTTATCTGAAATTGGAGAAATTTTCAGAATTGATGGAGCTACAC
>JABDLO010000262.1 GCA_013002995.1 Saprospiraceae bacterium
ATCTGAGGGTATGTAGAATGTCCTTTTAACCTACTTACAACTTCCGCCCAAGTATTATCCATTTCATGGATGTCTTCAACTGGTATTAAGGACAAAGATTCTATACTAGATTCTCTGCCATCCCAAAATAAACCTCTATTGTAAAAGGCCACATTAAGAAGGCTCATAGAAGATCTGCTTGTCATAGCCCCTTCAATTCCTAAGCTTACGGGCTTGTTATCAGTAAAACTACCATTGGGTAAATGACAGCTTGAACAACTTATGGTTGAATCTCTGCTTAATATCGGATCATAAAAGATGTGTCGTCCTAAATCTACACCTGCAATAGTTGCAATATTGTCTGAAGGTTGCTCAAGTACCGGAAAATTGGGTGATACTTTAATATCATATACTTGTGGATCGTAAGGTATGTCAGTTAAATCACCATCATCTTCAACAACAGAATTATCCTCAGAACAACTGAAGATCAATGTTGCAAAGATCAACAAAAGGAAATAATATTTACTTTCGGTTCTTAACATAAACTGATCTATAGCTTAACGAACAAATTGCTGGAAGAGTTTTACAAAATCATCTCTTTCCGAATGAACCAGGGAAGTTATCAATAATCGTCATCAATACTTCACTTTCATTCATTTCTCTCAGATTTATACCATCAAATAATAGTCCAAAATCAATAAATAGATTGAGCTCATCATTAAATCCTCGTCTGATTTCCACATCATCTAATATAACATTGATTTCGGGGAGGGGGTAAGCATCAGTTTCTCTAATTTCTATACTATTTTCAATAGTATCTCTAATCTGAAAAGAGTAAAATTCATAACCCTCCTGAATACTTACATAAACTGAATCAGGAGCTTTACTCAATTCTGTATTTACTTCAAGTGAATCTTTGTCATAAGAATTTATTCTCTCAGTAAGGCCAATATTGAATCGTATTTCATTAATAAACCCACTGTACCGGATATTTTCAAGTGTACCCCGGAATTGATTAGATGCAAAATATTTAAAGTCTTCAGTTATGTTTTCTCCTGATTGTGATTGATCATAAATTAAAAACTCATCCTCATAATCAACTTCGTTTCCATCAGGGTCAATGAGTGAAATATCTGAAATAAAGAAATGAAAATCTTCGATCATCAATCCTTGCTGTGAAACTCTGAAGGAGTTCCCGTCGATATAACTTTCTCCATCTACCAGATAAGACATAAGAATATTGAAAGAGGGAAGGATACAGCAATCATCACAATCATTATCTGCATTTACATCATAATTGGTAGCCTCAGGATCCAGGCATCCATCTACAGATTCATAACAAGATGTTATTAAACTGAGTAATAATGTAAAAAACAATAATTCAATTGCCCTTGACCTCTTCATCCATTATTTTCTTTATGGCATCTTTTACCTGAATTGAAAAATCTTTTTCCATCATCCAACGGTAATATTGACGATCTTCCCTAAAAACGTCAGCTACTGCTCTACCGATGTGCTTTCCGAAATTAAATACAACTTTTCCTTCAGAATTAAGCTTCAATCTATTGGTAACATCAATTGAACGGTTGTCGGTAGTAAATTCTGCTAAAGCTGAAATGTCATTTTTTATTGGCTCTTTTGTTATAAAACCATCACCATCCTCATAATCAACCCCTTTATATTTTTTAAGTTGACCTTTCAGCACTTCAGCGGTAGCCTTAACATCAGCTAATGCATCATGTGCATCATCCAGACTTTCATTACAGAAATGCTTATATGCTGCTTTAAGGGTACGAGGTTCCATTTTGTAGAAAATCTTTTGAACATCGATGCATCTTCTCTTAGTCAAATCCAGTTTCTT
The DNA here is from genome assembly GCA_013002995.1 of Saprospiraceae bacterium. Taxonomy (GTDB): domain Bacteria; phylum Bacteroidota; class Bacteroidia; order Chitinophagales; family Saprospiraceae; genus JABDLO01. The sequence goes on from JABDLO010000262.1 coordinate 1,841, forward strand.
CCCTACCCTTCCAAATTCCTCCATCAACATTGGAATGTCAAATCGGTCAGAATTATATCCGGCAAGGTCAGCATTTCCAATCCATTCAAACAACTCGTCAGCTATATCTTTAAAAGATGGCTTATTTCTTATCATATCCACAGAAATGCCGTGTACGGCAAATGCTTCTGCACTAATGGGAACACCAGGATTGAGTAGATACTCTTTCTCTTCAGGTTCACCCCCTGATTTTTTGTATTTGATCAATGCAATCTGGATAATCCTGTCTTTTAATACATGCAATCCTGTAGATTCAATATCAAAAAAAATCAATTCTTTATCCAGATTAAAACGTATATCATTCATTGTTGAAGGCTTTGTAGTTGTTGGAATAAATAAAGTCATATTTCCCGGAAGGGGCAATAATAAAACATGCTTCTACACCATCAATTTTATTGATCAGATTCATGGCATCTTCAGTTTCCATTACTATGGAAGCTGTAGCAATAGCATCGGCTGTCGCACAATCATCAGCCAGAATGGTAGCTGATAGGATATCACTTGGCTTGCTCATTCCCGTCATTGGATCAATAATATGAACATATGTGATGCTATCTACATTATAAAAATTGCGATAGTTTCCTGAGGTAGCAAGCGATTTATTGTTCAGCTTGACCACTGAAATAAAATCTCTCAATCCTGCTGCCGGATCGGGTGTATTAATACCTAGAGTCCATACCCTACCATTTGCATTAACACCTTTAGCACGGCTTTCACCTCCTATTTCAACGAGATAATCCTCTATCCCTTTCTGGTCTATGAGTTGACAGACCAAGTCAACTCCATATCCTTTGGCAATGCTGCTGAAGTCAATGGTCATTTCAGATTGTGGCTTATTTATCACAAAAGTGTCATTGATCTCTTTAAAGACAAATTTATCAAAGCCTACCAAATTTAATTTCTCCTTTAATTGTATGGTATCACGAAGATTAACAGGATCTCTTTTTTCATTTCCAAATCCATAAAACTCTACCAATGGTCCTATTGATGGATCGAAGGCTCCACCTGTCATCTTATAAATCTCCCGAGATCGCACCATCATATTATAGAAGTGGGGTGACCTGACTTTACTTAAAGCTATTCCATTTTCAGATTGGTTAAATCTTGAAATGGTACTAGATGAAATATATGTTGATAATTCCTGATTGAATGCCAATAAAAGTGAGTCTACCTGTCTTTTCAGTTCTGTTACGTCAGAGTATTTCGAAGTGATGTGGTAGGTCGTACCCATGGTCTGACCTTCAATCATAGAGTAAGGAACATCCTGATTACAGGAATGCATTAAAATCAACAAGAAGATTATGAGATATCGCATCTAATTAAGTATTCCTTCCTCTTTTGCCTCTTCACCTATACCATGTAACTGGATTGGTACTGGTTTTTTCTTCCTGAGTCTCATGTTAAGAAATTCTACGAGGAGTGAGAAAGCAATTGCAAAGTACAAATAACCTTTAGGTACAGCTCCTATTTCAGAACCTGCTATGGATAAATGTGCCAAATGGGCTCCTTCTATGATCAACATAAACCCTATCAAGATTAAAAATGCCAATCCTAACATCTGGATTGTAGGATGCTTGTTGACAAATTTTCCGACAGGTACGGCGAAAACCATCATAATAATTACCGATAATACGACTGCTACGATCATAATCAATAATGCTCCCTGTAATCCATTGGTCATCCCTACAGCTGTTAATATACTATCGAATGAAAATACAATATTGATTATCGTAATCTGAATGATCGCATTGGACAAAGTGTCGGTTTTCTTACTTGTATCACCGGCATGATGTTCGTGTCCTTCTAGTTTAGCATGAATTTCTGATACACTTTTATAGAGTAAGAATACACCTCCTAGAATCAATATGATACTTTGACCGGAAAATCCTGCATGTATACTCCAGAAGTCAATATCGATCCATGAGCTGTTCATGGCGATTAATACTGAAATACCGAGTAACAGCACAATCCGCAATACCATGGCGAGGATTAGACCAATATTGGTTGCCTTTGGAATGTCTTTCTCCGGCAGTCTACTGGAAGCAATAGAAATAAAAATGATATTATCTACTCCCAATACAATTTCAAGAAATGTCAAAGTAAGGAGACTCATCCACATTGTGGGATCTCCAAAGTCGGGCATTGCAAGAAGGCTTAACATATGATAAATTTTATGGCGGAAAGATAAAGAATTGAGGATGAATCTCTAATTATCTTGTGTCTTACATCTTATACATTAACAGCTTATGATGATTCCCGATTAAAAACGAGCCTCAAGTCCTAAGACAATTGTCCTAGGTGCTCCTGGTCGCCAACCCGCCGGCCTACTTGCCACAGCATATTTACGGTTACTTAAATTGTGAATACCCATAGAAATATATGAATGTTGTGAAAGCGAGTAATTAAGATTTATCGAAAATAATAATCGCTCTTCGACTACTTGATCCTCACTTATTTCTCCCTGACCAGCTGAGGTTTTCATCTCATCCATATAATTGGCATTCAATAAAATACCCCAACCATAAGACTTAATTCCTGATGAAATCAAAAATACATGTGGAGCTATATATGGCAGAAAGTCACCATCATTGACTGTCCCCCATGCTTCGAATTCCGATTCAAAATCATTGTTAAATCTTGCATCCGTTAAAGTATATTGTAATTCGAGTGGAATCCAAACACGATCAGAAATCGCTTTTCTTGTGGCAAAAGCCCACTCTATTCCGCGAGCTGTAGCTTCACCCCCATTGAATTGATCACCGGTACCTATCCCTCCTGATGCAGCAAGATCAGATCCTAAGAGGTTATCATAATCATTGAGGAAAACTACAATCGAAGTAAAAGTTTTATTGTTCATCAATTTGTACCCCAACTCATAATTAAAGCTGGATTCAGGATTTATATCAGGTGATGAACCCGGAGGTGAAAAGCCCTTATGGACTCCTCCAAACAACTGGCTTGTTTCATTTAACTGATATTGAACATTCCACCCGGGTATCCAGGCCAAAATTTCATTTTTTCTGATATTTAAGCTTGTCCCATTCCTTTCAGGGTCTTCCTTACCATAGTCTTCTCTCATCAAGGTAATATCTTCCATTCTCAACCCTACATTCCATTTAAATTTACCAGTTGTTATGGTATAATTTAAGTATGATGCCAATGCAGAAGCTGATTCTATTCTGTTACTTTCAGTTCCTTTTACTCCTGCCTTTTCCATTTCCATGATTCCAGAGTCTATTGAATACCCATCTAACCATTGAAATCTATCCATTTCATCGCGGTGGATCCTTAGTCCCCATTCAAATTGATGACCATCAGATTCATAGTTAGCTTTAGCCTGAATTCCCTCTGAAAGGTAGCTTCGATTGTTTGCTTTTACAAGCAAAGATTCGCCGGTAGTTGATCTCTTGCCTGTAATAATGTTATAGCTATCACTAAATGAGTGAGGATCTGAAAGCAATTTATTGATTGAAACTTTTTCACCTAAATCATTTACAACTTTATCTAATTTATACCAGTTGCGGGAAAAGGTGTTTCTGTACGCTGTTGCTTGAACATATAGATCAGGCAACGGATTAATAATATAATGTAATGACATCTGGCGATGCCTGGTATTCATTACATCCATTTGACTTGCTGCATATCTTCTATATGGATTGGTGAGGAAGTCGTCATAAGTAAGTCCAAGATAGGTCTCATCACTTTGTTCCCTGCTTTCTCCAATTTTGAATTGAAGGGATTGATACATTTCTGTAACATTTGACGTCCACTTGATTTTGGCGAGATAATCTTTTTTATCAAACCCTGTATCAGAATCGGAAAAATCAATATTCTTGAATCCATTGCTTGAATATTGAAAAGCTTCCAGACCATAGCTGAATTGTCCATTGGTATCTCCTAAATGGGCATGTATGTTCCTGGAACCAAAACTTCCTGTCCCTAATCTTATTTTCCCTGAAAATTCCTGAGGAATGGGTGTAGATAACAAATTGATCACTCCACCAGTGGTATATGGGCCATGCACGATTTGACTACTACCTTTTTTTACTTCAACTCCTTGCATCCTGGCAATTGTAGGAAAATAATATGCAGATGGTGCAGCATATGGTGCTGGAGCTGCAAGAATCCCATCTTCCATGACAGTTATCCTTGAGGACCGCTCAGAGCCAGTACCTCTCAGACCTATATTGGGTCTTAGACCAAATCCATCTTCTTCCTGAATCTGTACCCCAGGGATTCTGGCAAAGATATCATTGGGATTGGTAGAATTAATCTCTCTTAAATCTCTAACAGATATATAGTGACAAGAACCGGGAAGTTTCAATGAACCCATCTTACCACCTGTGCTGCTATATGCATTTACCTCTATAATCGGAAGGTCAATGATATCTTCTGTGAGTTCAATTTTTAACTTCAGATCTCTGTTGTCAGGTAAACTTATGGTATCTATCCATGATTTAAACCCTATTCCTGAAGCTTTCAATATATAATTGCCTTCCGGTAAATCCTTAAATCTAAAAGCACCTTTTACATCTGAAACTCCATGATATTCTCCTCCATTGAGAACAACATTCACTCCTGGGATGCTCGATACTGTACCTTCAAGGCTTACAACACCTGATATGCTTTGACTTATTATATGTACATAGAACAATAATGCAATGCAGGATAAGAATATCTGTTTCATAATGCTGTATATTTATTTAGACTTAGTCTTAATAAGAATACAAATGTAACATTCCAATTCAATCATCCTAGTGACCTACATTAAAAATTTAAATGATATAAATCAGCATCATCATTGGTAACATTCTGATCGAAATTGTACCTTGAAGGGATAAATCAATTAGAGATGCCTTTTCAGATAAAAGCACAAACAAAAACATACGATGTGGTCATCGTCGGTTCCGGAGCTGGGGGCGGAATGGCTGCAAAAGTACTTGCAGATGCAGGTCTAAAAATCGCTGTTATGGAGGCGGGTCCAAATTTTGACCCGACAGATCCTGAACATATGACACAGATGAAATGGCCATGGGAATCACCAAGGAGAGGCGCATCTACTACCCGTGCTTTTGGTGATTTTGATTCTTCGTATGGGGATTGGCAGATTAAAGGTGAACCTTATACCCATGTTGAGGGTACACAATTTGACTGGTGGCGGTCCAGGATGCTCGGAGGGAGGACCAATCATTGGGGTAGGATCTCTCTACGATTCGGTCCCAGGGATTTTAAGAGAAGGGATCAGGATGGACTCAGTGATAACTGGCCAATAGGATATGAAGATGTCAAACCTTATTATGACAAAGTAGATCGATTGATTGGAATCTTTGGAACAAAAGAAGGGTTGCCGAATGAGCCGGATGGTTACTTCTTACCTCCTCCAAAGCCCAGGGTACATGAATTAATATATACTGAAGCTGCTAAAAAGTTAAAAATTCCAGTAATTCCTGCTAGGATGTCCATGTTGACTCAAAAGATCAATAATGACCGTGGAGTCTGTTTTTATTGTAGGCAATGTAATCGAGCTTGTTCTGTCCTTGCAGACTTCTCTTCCAGTTCGGTACTTGTGAAGCCTCTTCTTACCAAAGGGGAAGTAGATGTATACCTTGGTGCGATGGTAAGAACCGTAACAACAGATAGTGAAGGGAAAGCAACGGGTATCTCATATGTCAACAAGGCTGACCGCCAGGAATATAAGATCAATGCAAGAAGTGTAGTGCTTGCAGCTTCTGCATGCAGTAGTGCCAGGATCATGATGAATTCCGTTTCAGATCAACATCCCAATGGCATTGCCAATTCAAGTGATCATGTAGGTCGATACCTACACGATTCAACTGGTGC
>JABDLO010000290.1 GCA_013002995.1 Saprospiraceae bacterium
TTGAAGCACCCTGGAATGCAGACTATCATGTTAATATTAATCTTCAAATGAATTATTGGCCTGCCAATGTTACGGATCTTGAAGAGATGAATCAGCCATTGTTCAACTTCACTGAAAAGGTCCTCAAAAGAGGTAAGGTTACAGCCAAGGAACAGTACGGAATAACAAGAGGAGCAATGTTTCATCATACAACCGACTTATGGGCTACCCCATGGATGCGTGCTGCCAGGGCATATTGGGGTTCCTGGATACATGGGGGTGGTTGGATTGCTCAGCATTATTGGGAACATTATAGATTCACAAAAGATGAGCGGTTCCTACGAGAAAGAACGTATCCCTTTCTGCGGGAGGTGGCCGCTTTCTATCTTGATTGGTTGATTGAGGATTCTGAAACAGGGATGTGGGTATCTACTCCGGAAACATCACCTGAGAACTCATATTATGCTAATGATGGCAGACCAGCAGCAGTATCTCATGGTAGTGCCATGGGCCATCAAATCATCAGGGAAGTGTTTGAAAATTATCTTGAAGCAGTGAAGATCTTGAACATGAATGAAGATCTCAGTTCTGAAATACGAGAAAAGCTCCATAATCTGACACCTGGAGTTAAAGTCGGTCCCGAAGGAAGGATTCTTGAGTGGCCGGAACCATATGCTGAACCGGAGAAAGGTCACCGCCATATGTCTCACCTTTACGCATTACATCCTGGAGATGAGATCACTTATGAAAATAGAGAGGCATTTGAAGCCGCTCAACGGACCATTGACTTTAGATTAAAACATGGTGGGGCCGGAACCGGATGGAGCAGGGCCTGGATGATCAATTTTAATGCAAGATTATTAGATGGAAAGTCAGCACAACAGAATATTAATAAATTTTTGAGTATATCAACTGCTGATAATCTATTTTGTGAACATCCCCCTTTTCAGATTGATGGAAACTTTGGGTATACTGCCGGTGTAGCTGAATTATTAATACAGTCTCATGAAAGATTTATCAGGTTACTGCCTGCACTTCCATTCAACTGGTCCGAAGGAAAGGTCACTGGTCTTAAGGCAAGAGGAAATATTAAGGTGGACATTGAATGGAAAGATCATGCTTTAATTTCAGTGTCCTTACTATCAAAACAAATCACTACCATCAGGATCAAGACAGGACAAGTAACAAAAGAGATTGATCTTAAAAAGAATAAAAAGATTTATCTTAATCATGATCTTGAAATAATCTAATACTTGAGAAAATATAATCACATGCTTTACGGAATTTATAAATGTAAACTCAAAATCACTTTATTTTTCATCTTAACATTGTATTGTATAAATCTGAATTCTCAAGTGCCAGAAGTAAAGATCGGAGATGAAAAAATGCAATGGTTTCAAGATGCTAAGCTTGGTATTTTTATTCATTGGGGATTATATGCAGTTAACGGAATTGATGAATCCTGGTCTTTTTTTAATGGTTATATTTCCCATGAGGATTACCTTAAACAGACCAAGGGTTTTACAGCTAAAAAATATGATCCTGAAAAATGGGTTGAACTTATAAAAGAAAGTGGAGCCAGATACTCCGTTATTACTTCCAAGCATCATGATGGATTTGCATTGTGGGATACTAAGAAAGGAAAATTTAACGCCGTAAAATCTTCGTCAGCAAAAAAAGATGTTCTTACCCCTTTTGTGAAATCACTAAGAGAAAATCATTTAAAAGTAGGAATTTATTTTTCTCTCCCTGATTGGTCATATTATGATTATACACACTTTACCAGAGACTCCATAAGGTATAGAATTGCTGATAATCCATCAAGGTGGAAGGATTACCTGAATTACTATCAAGGTCAAATTAAAGATATAGCTAATAAATATAATCCTGATCTCTATTGGTTTGATGGAGATTGGGAACATTCCTCCGAGGAGTGGGAGGCTCCTAAAGTGAGACAATTGATACTTGATAAAAATGCTAATGCGATCATTAACTCCAGGCTTAATGATCAGGGAGATTATGCTACTCCTGAACAAGGAATGCCAATCACAAGACCTGAGGATAAATATTGGGAATTATGTATGACCATGAATGACTCATGGGGATTTCAGAAAAATGATCACAATTACAAGACATCAGATCAGGTCATTGGGATTTTTACAGATGTCATTAGTAATGGGGGAAATTTATTGCTTGATATTGGCCCTAAGGCAGATGGTACCATACCGGATGAACAGGTAAAAATTCTTAAAGACCTGGGTCGATGGACCAATAAACATCATGATGCAATTTATGGTACACGAGCAGGAATTCCCAAGGAACACTTTTATGGACCTTCAACTTTATCAAAAGATCAATCCATCCTCTATTTATTTATAAAGGGGAATCCGGGAGGGGAAGTTGTTTTAAGAGGATTAAAAAATAAAATCAACAGAATTTGGGTGGTAGGTGAAGGCACTAAATTGTCTCATAAAGTTGTAGGAAATGTTTATTGGAGCCATTACCCCGGAATAAAATATATTCAGGTGCCCGATTACGTCCTTGATGAGAATATGACAGTACTATCAGTACTCCTTGATGGTAAAATTGACCTTTACAGAGAAGATGGTTCAGTCATCCAAAGCAATTAGAATGAAAGTTGGTTGCACAGGCACAAAATATCACGTTAAATGGATTGATGATTTTTATAAAAGCACCATAAGAAAAATCAGTGTTTTCTCATGGGTGGCTATTGGTATGTTTATCAATTCATGCACCAATATTGAACCTCCTGATCCAGTAGGACCGCTACCTTCAGCCAACCAGTTGAATTGGCATCAGATGGAGTATTATGCTTTTGTACATTTCAACATGAATACTTTCACCGATATGGAATGGGGAACAGGGGGAGAACCTCCTGACACCTTCAACCCTACTCAATTGGACACCAGGCAATGGACGAGGATTGTAAAGGAAGCTGGTATGAAAGGCATAATACTTACTGCAAAACATCATGATGGATTTTGCCTATGGCCGACTGAAACAACTGATCATTCAGTTAAAAGTTCTAAATGGAAAAATGGGAATGGAGACGTTGTAAAAGAATTGGCAGAAGCTTGTAACGAGTTTGGGCTTAAGATGGGATTGTACCTGTCGCCCTGGGATAGAAATCATCCCGATTATGGAAGACCAGAATATGTTGATGTATTTCATCAACAATTGCGAGAATTACTGAGCAATTATGGGGATGTATTCGAAGTATGGTTTGATGGAGCTAATGGCGGATCTGGGTATTACGGAGGAGCAAATGAGGTGAGAAAAATTGATAATAAGACATACTATCAATGGGATAAAGTGCACGAGATTGTCAATGAGCTGCAACCTGGAGCTGTGATTTTTGGGGATGGTGGACCAGGTGTCCGATGGGTTGGCAATGAAGAAGGATGGGCCAATGAGACCAACTGGAGTCTTATCAGGAAGGCTGAAGTGTACCCTGGATGGCCTAAATATGTAGAATTAAGATCCGGACATGAAGACGGAACTCATTGGGTACCTGCTGAAGCAGATGTTTCGATTCGTCCCGGATGGTATTATCATCCGAGAGAAGATCATCAGGTTAAAACCCTTCCCCACTTGCTGGACATATATTATAAATCTATTGGTCGCAACGCTTCACTACTGTTAAACTTACCTGTTGATCACAGAGGATTGATACATGAACGTGATGAGGAGCAACTAATTAAGCTTAAAGATCAACTGAGAGAGGATTTTAAAGATGACCTGGCTCTAGGACAAAAAATAAATACTTCCAATATTCGAGGAAACCATCGTAAATTTAAAGCAGACAATTTAATAGATGCCAATCCGGAGACCTATTGGGCAACGGATGATACCATCTCAGCGGCATCAATTACAGTCACATTTAATGAACCTCACAAGTTCAACCGAATTTTACTTCAGGAATATATCGCCTTAGGTCAAAGGGTTCAAAAATTTTCAATTGAAGCTATGGTTGGAGGGAAATGGATGGTTATTGATGATCAGACAACCATTGGTTATAAGCGTATATTGAGATTCAATGAAGTAAATGCCGAGGCGGTAAAAGTCAATATCAATAAATCTAAAGGTCCTGTTGCATTGTCGGGATTATCCATATACAGGGCTCTCCCATTGCTTGTTGAACCTACAATCACAAGGAACAAAAATGGAAAGGTAACGCTTGCCGTGCCGGATAGTAGTATTCAGATTTACTATTCATTAAATAACAACCTTCCAGGAATTCAGGATGAATTATATGGTCAACCTTTATTAATAGATAGACCTGTTGCACTAATGGCAATTGCTTATGATCCCGAAGCTGATAAATGGTCAGAAGTATCCTCTAGGAATTTTGACGTATCTAAAAGAAGATGGAAGGTGATTGAGGTCTCCTCAGGAGATATTGAAAAAGCAGAGGCTGCTATCGATGATGATCCTAATACACACTGGTCCACAGGTCAAAATGAAACACTCCCTCAATATATCATCGTTGACCTGGGAGAAACCTTACAACTGAGTGGAGTTTCATACATTCCCAATCAAGATAGATGGACCCACGGTATTATCACTGATTATTCCTTTAGAGTAAGTAAGAATGGTAATGATTGGATGACTGTCGTCAAAGGTGAATTCTCCAATATAGCTAATAGCAGAACCGAAAAAACAGCAAATTTTAAACCAATAAGTGGTCGTTTTATAAGATTTGAGGCATCAAAGACCCATGGTGATGACAGACGCGCTTCAATAGGGGAAATAAGTATAATATCAAGCAGATGACGATTTAAAAACTACTATAATAGACTTATATCATGATTCCAGCAAAAACTGAATTTAGGAAAATGTTTCTGATGACTATTATGTGTCTTTTATTCACCTATGCCTCTGCCCAGCATGAGCCTCAGAAATATTATCCGGTAGAAGATCCCCTTGTACAACAAAAGCTTGAAGACTGGCAGGACTTAAAATTTGGGTTATTAATGCATTGGGGCCCTTATTCTCAATGGGGAATAGTTGAGTCATGGTCTATATGTCCTGAAGATTATGGGTGGTGTCAAAGGAAAAAAGAAGGGACACCCGACACCTACTTCGAATATGTTCAGGAGTATGAAAAATTGCAGTCAACATTTAATCCTGTGAATTTCAATCCTAGGAAATGGGCTATTGCGGCAAAAGATGCCGGAATGAAATATGTAGTATTTACCACTAAACATCACGATGGTTTCAGCATGTTTGATTCACAGTATACAGATTACAAAATTACAGATCCAAAAACTCCTTTTAGCTCACACCCAAAGGCGAATATTGCAGCAGAGATATTCAAAGAATTCAAAAGTCAAGGGTTGTGGGCCGGAGCATATTTTTCTAAACCCGATTGGCATTCTGATGATTACTGGTGGCCATATTTTCCACCCAAAGACAGAAATGTAAATTATGACCCTGAAAAATATCCGGATAGATGGGATCGATTCACCCAGTTCACACACAATCAGATTCTGGAGCTTCTTACTGATTACGGAAAGATAGACATCCTTTGGCTGGATGGTGGTTGGGTGATGAAACAGAGTGAAGAGCTTATTGATGACTTCTATCACAACCGGATTAATAGTCACAATGGATTTATAAATGGGGGCATTGTGAATCAGGATATCAGGATGGATGATCTTGTGACCAAGGCGAGAGAAAAACAACCGGGTCTGATCGTAGTGGATCGGGCCGTTGAAGGAAAAAACCAAAACTACCTCACACCTGAGAACCGGGTGCCTGAAAAGGAACTTCCTTATCCATGGGAGTCTTGTATCATTGCTGGTGGAGGATGGTCGTTTACTCCAGGGGCAAAATATAAATCGGGCCATGAGGTAGTACATATGTTAATCGATATTGTATGCAAGGGAGGTAATCTATTGTTGAACATTGCACCTGGACCAGATGGAACCTGGCAGGAAGGTGCCTATGAACTTCTTGAGAAAGTCGGTAATTGGATGAAGGTTAACAATGAAGCAATCTATGGTACCAGGGCTATTGCTCCATATAAGGAAAACAACCTTTGTTTTACCAGAAAGAGAGACCAGAATATTGTTTATGCTATTTACATGGCTGACAAAGGAGAAACTCAGTTACCTGAATTTATCCCACTTCATTCATTTATACCCAAAAAAGGGAGTAAGATCACGGTCTTGGGCGATGAAAAATCAGAATTGAAGTACAAAAAGAATGGGAAGCATTACCTCATTGAAGTTCCTGAAAGGATACAAAAGTCACCACCCTGTAATTATGCCTGGACTTTTAAAATTGAAATAGAGTAATATTAATGCCACAACAGAGTAATAAAGTGAAATCATAGAAATTTATGGATTTAGGATTAAAAGGAAAGGTCGTAATTGTAACTGGAGGATCAAAAGGCATAGGCAATGGGATAGTAAAGGTATTGTCACAGGAAGGAGCTATTCCTTTTATTATCGGCCGCACAGAGTCAGATGTGATTCAAGCAGCATCAGCTGTCGCCAGTGAAGGAAGAGAAGTAGGATATGCCATTGCCGAATTGACAGATCCAGATCAATGCAAAGAGGCTGTGGATAAAGTTGTTGAAGAATATGGAAGAATAGATGGATTGGTGAATAATGCTGGTGTTAATGATGGTGTAGGGCTGGAAGGAGGAAGTTACAGGGAATTTATTGACTCTTTAAATAAGAATCTTACCCATTACTACATGATGGCACATTATTCTTTATCTGAATTAAAAAGAAACAAAGGTTCAATCGTCAATATAGGTTCTAAAACATCTGTGACCGGTCAGGGAGGTACTTCAGGTTATGCTGCTGCTAATGGAGGGCGGAATGCATTAGCCAGAGAATGGGCGGTAGAATTGTTGCCATACGGTATTCGAGTAAACACAGTTGTTGTTGCTGAATGTTTTACGCCACTGTATAAGAAATGGATCAAAACATTTCCTGATCCTGAATCAAAGCTAAAACAGATTACCAATCACATTCCTCTGGGTAATAGGATGACAACAGCTGAAGAAATTGCTAATATGGTTGTTTTCCTTTTATCAGATAAGTCAAGTCATACAACCGGTCAACTGATTTATGTGGATGGTGGTTACACACATCTCGACAGATCTATTTAGTATCTTAATCCTATGAAAGAAATCCGACCCAGTGTTGTTTCAAAAGAGGTGTTATTACCATTTGTATTGATTACCTCTTTATTTGCATTGTGGGGATTTGCCAATGCAGTTACAGATCCGATGGTACAGGCTTTTAAGAAGGTGCTGGAGCTAAGCAATTCACAGGCGGCCTGGGTGCAGATGGCATTTTATGGTGGATATTTCAGTATGGCTTTACCTGCAGCCATATTTGTACGGAAGTACTCATATAAAACGGGAGTATTGATCGGTCTGGCATTGTATGCAATAGGAGCATTGTTATTTTATCCTGCAGCAATGACACAGCAATTCTGGTTCTTCTGTGTGGGATTATACATTCTCACCTTCGGACTTGCTTTTCTCGAAACAACAGCTAATCCATATATTTTATCAATGGGAGATCCGGTGACGGCCACCCAGCGGTTAAATCTTGCTCAATCATTTAATCCACTTGGACTTTTATTGGGTCTTTTAGTGGCTCAAAACTTTGTACTTAGGAGATTGCAATCTGATGATATTGAAAACTTTTCAGTGCTTGAAGATGCTAAAAAGGCATTGGTCAAGTCGGCCGATTTAATGGTCATCAGAGATCCCTACATCATATTGGGGATAGTCATTATCGGGGTTTTTATATTGATCCTGGTTAACAAAATGCCACAGACAAGAAGCGATGACAAACTTCCGGGACTTGGAGATACTTTCCGTGTACTCGCAAAGAAATCAAAATATGTGCTCGGGGTTCTTGCCCAGGCATTCTATGTAGGTGCACAGATCATGTGTTGGACATACATATATCAATATGCTGAAGCAATTGGGATGAAAAGTGAAGTTGCAGCCAACTATCAGATTGGAGCATTTATATTGTTTCTTGTAGGCCGTGGAATTGGAACCTATTTATTGAGGTATGTGAATTCCGGTCGGCTGTTGATGCTATTTGCAGTGTTGGCAGGTTTGACATCTATAGGTACCATCCTGATAGTTGGTGAAGGAGGGCTTTATTGCCTCGTACTTACATCCCTATTTATGTCCATTATGTTTCCTACAATTTATGGGATTGCCCTAAATGGCCTGAGTGAGGATGAAGCTAAGATAGGTGCTGCCGGACTTGTAATGGCAATAGTCGGTGGAGCTCTCATGCCCAAGTTTCAGGGGATGATCATCGATTGGGGAGGTAGTGGTGTAGATGATATATCCATATTGGGAGTTGCTGAAGTTAATTTTTCTTTCATTCTTCCATTGGTTTGCTTTATTTATGTTGCCTGGTATGGGTTTATAGTCTATTCGGAAGGGGAATATTAATGCACATAAAAACTAATTTCATATGGCAAGGTTTTGTTATGCTCTGGACTTAAAAAATGATCCTGATTTAATAAATGAGTATGAGAAGCACCACCGATCCGTGTGGCCTGAAATAGTTGAATCTATTAAGGATTCAGGAATCAATGAAATGGAGATCTACAGAGTAGGTAATCGAATGTTTATGGTTATGGAGACAGACGATAATTTTGATTTCGAAAGAAAGAAGGAAGCTGATTTAAATAATGAGACGGTTCAGGAATGGGAGAGATTAATGTGGAAATATCAGGCTCCATTGTCTTTTGCGAAAGAAGGAGAAAAGTGGATACGTATGAAACAAATATTTAAGTTGTCACATCAATAATTAATTGATCACTATCACTATGGGAAGAATTCTAACACCCTCATTTGTTCCAGCGTATCCGACACACTGACTGGTTCAGTCGCCAATCCTGTGGTCAGAGTGGAGAACCTGCTAATCCTGATGGAGCAGTACATATTCCTGGTACACCGACAGGATATGATGCCAACTCAGTAATGCTGGCCTGCTTTGGAGCCAATGAAGATGGAGAATTTGGCTTTTAGGATACAGTAGCCTTAGAATATTTATATTGATATTACCCTCACACGTGGTAATGGTCAACCATTATCCCGGGTTTATATTATTTGGTTAATGCCTTATTGATCTTACTGATCAATCCGGGACCTTCATAAACCATTCCTGAATAAATTTGGATCAATGATGCTCCAGCTGCTAATTTTTCTTTGGCTGTTTCAGGAGAATCAATTCCGCCAACACCAATAATAGGAAATCCTCCATTTGACTTTTCAACCAGGTATTTTAAGACATCGGTTGAAGCTCTGAATACAGGTGCCCCACTTAACCCGCCAGCGCCAATCTCTTCTACTATAGATGAATCTGTCTTTAATCCCGCTCTGGATATGGTAGTATTGGTAGCAATCAAGCCGTCAATCTGTGTAGAATTAACAATGTCTACTATATCATCCAGCTGATCATGATTGAGGTCCGGAGCAATTTTTAAAACGATAGGTCTAGAATGATCAATTTTAGAGTTTTCTTCTTTGAGTGAAGAGAGAATATGTGTCAATGGTTTTTTGTCTTGCAATTCTCTTAGTCCTGGTGTATTAGGGCTGCTCACATTCACAACAAAATAGTCTACATAGGGATGTAACTTCTTAAAGCAGGTGATATAATCATCAACTGCTTTATCATTGGGTGTGATTTTATTTTTACCTATGTTGCCACCGAGGACGGTGTCTTTTGGTTTTCCTTTTTTTAATCGGTCGGCCATGGCATCAACACCATCATTGTTAAAGCCCATTCTATTGATCAGTCCACGATCCTGAGGGAGTCGAAACATTCTGGGCTTTGGGTTTCCGTCCTGAGGTAAGGGCGTTACAGTTCCAATCTCAATATGCCCAAATCCCAACCTTGCCATTTGATGAAAATATTTTCCATCTTTATCAAATCCGGCGGCAAGACCTACCGGATTATTAAACTTCATTCCGAAGACCTCTCTTTCCAGGCTTTTATCCCGATAACCATAGATGCTTTTCAAGATAGCTGAACCACCAGGAATCTTTAATCCGATGTTGAATAAAGAGATGGCTTTATGATGTGCAGTTTCAGGTGCCAGGCTGAAAAAGTAAGGTTTTAAGATTGATTTGTACAAGGCTATAAGATTTACCGCGAAGGTAAGCAATGAGATAAAGAAGAGGAGATTTTTGAATGGCTTTTGGACAAACTCTTAATGGTATGCAGAATTATGTGGCTGTTTTAATCATTGAATTTTCAAATCATCATTGACAGCAATCTTCATCATTCCAATTCTTAAATTTCTGATTTACTATCCAAGTAGCTTCTTAGTAGACACTTTTCCATAAAATTTCTGAGATATTATAAATCAATGACCAAACGGAAAGCTGATTATTCTTTCACTATTAAAATATGGAAAGATGAAAAAGTTATTCTACACAATTTTCGCCTGTTTTACTATAGTATTATTTGGATCAGGTATATGGTGTCAACCAATGACAATGACAGTCAATAACACGGGAGATGGATCAGACATAAGTTTGGGCGATGGAGTATGTGAAGTAACTGCAGGGCAAGGTGATTGCACATTGCGTGCTGCTATGGAAGAAGCTAATAATAATGGAGGGTTTCACGATATCATTAATTTCAATATTCCTGGAGTCGGTGTACATACCATAATGCCGGGAGTTACCGGCGCCATACCTCCTGTAGTCGGTCTACCTATACTCACGGATAATGCGGGAGCAACCATCGATGGCTCCACACAACCGGGAGCTTTAATTGGTTCCAATCCACCCATGACATTGAATCTGTTGATCGAGGTTAAAGGTCAGGGATATATGATGCCTCCACCAGCTCTTTTGATGCATGGGGTTTGGATCATGTCTGATAACAATGATATAAGGGGATTAGTAGTCAATGAATTTACAGGAGACGGCATAAGAATCGAAGGAACCCCTACATCTACCGACAATAACCTTATTTATGCCAATATCGTAGGAACTGATCCAAGTGGGGGAATTGACAGAGGGAATGCAACCTTGAGTGCAATAACACCTTGGTATGCAGGTATAAGTATCATTGTGCCTCCTTGTGATGAAAACCCAGTTTTTACAAAAAACAATATTGTTCGTCGCAATCTCGTATCCGGGAATGGCAGCCATCCTACTCCAGTCAATCGGGGTGAAGGTGTAAGTATAACCAATTGTCCTCCGGGTGATAATGGATTTAATACGGTAGAATACAATTTCATAGGAACTGATATATCAGGTACTGCGCCATTGGGTAATGACAGTGATGGCGTAACCATCGCTGAAGCTGCACATGACAATCTGATAGATAACAATGTTATCTCTTCAAACGGCTATTCAGGAGTAGGGATAAATGGATTACCACCTTCTCCTCCAATAACACCGGTAGCAAGATACACGATTAATAACACAATTTCTAATAACATAATTGGGCTGGATGTCAATACCAGTAAGGCTTTAGCTAATGGTTTTCAAGGAGTTAGTATCGGCAAGTTTGGACCAATCACATGGGGGTTTGCCCCAAGTAATACAGTAACTAATAATATAATTGCGTTTAATATAATGAATGGGGTACTCGTGGATGAACAACAGACGGATAATGCCAATTGTGATTTCAATTTGATCAGTCAGAATTCCATTTACTCTAATGGACAACTCGGAATAGACCTGGTAAGTCCTTCAGGCGGCCCAACTGGAGTCGTGACATTTAATGATCCTGGAGATCCGGACACTGGACCCAACCAAGAGATCAATTTTCCAGTTATCAACTCGGCAGTTATAGGCAGTTCTTCTACTACCATTTCAGGTACAGTT
Source organism: Saprospiraceae bacterium (assembly GCA_013002995.1). Taxonomy (GTDB): domain Bacteria; phylum Bacteroidota; class Bacteroidia; order Chitinophagales; family Saprospiraceae; genus JABDLO01. The sequence goes on from JABDLO010000290.1 coordinate 11,840, forward strand.
GATGTGCCAAGTCCAACTACAACCACCGTTGAAGTATTTATTGCCGCTATGGATCCTACGAATCACGGAGAAGGGATGACATATCTTGGTAGCACTACCCCAACAACAGCAGGTAATTGGTCTTTAACTGTAGGTGTTCTGACTACAAGCAATATGCTGACATCGACATCGACGGATGCTAATAATTCTTCTGAATTTTCTGCCCTTCATACTCCTGTGTTACCGGTAGAATTGATGGGATGGAAAGCAGAACTTAAAGAATCAATGGTCTTATTATCATGGACCACAGCTTCTGAAGTGAATAACAAAGGATTCTATCTATTAAAAAGCAACGATGGAAAAGAGTGGAATGAACTATGTTGGATACCAGGCCATGGAAATTCTACAAAAGTAAATACTTATTATTTTGAAGATCATTATCCCTTCCTGGGTGATAATTATTATAGTTTATTGCAGGAAGACTACGATGGGGTGAATGCTTTGGCCGATATAAAATACATTTATTATAGTCCAGATATTATTGAAAGAATACAAGTCTTCCCAAATCCTTCTTCTGGAATATTTGATGTACAGATATTAAATACTGATAATGATCCGGTATCAATCAGGATATATGATATCATCGGCAGGATGTATTGGAGCGAAGATTTTTATAGTGGAGAAATGTCCAAATCCTGGAAAAGGAGATTTGAATTACAAACAAAACAAGTGTACATTCTCCAGGTTAAAATGGGTAAAATGCTGGTGAATAAAAAAATTGTGATTACTAACTAATTGAATACAGGGTATGAAATCATTGTTCAGGTTTTAATTATTTTAGTTCACACCTGGCCACTGACTCTATGTGGTGTGTATGAGGAAACATATCCACACCTTGCACTTGTGTAACTTGATATTTTTCAGATAACAGCTTCAAGTCACGAGCTTGAGTGGAAGGATTGCAACTTACGTATACGATTTTAGGAGCTTCTAATTGAAGCAGCATTTGGACAACATCAGCGTGCATGCCGGCTCGAGGTGGGTCAGTAATGACAAGATCTGGTTTGCCATGCCTTTCGGCAAATGAGTCGGTAAGTATGTTCTTTACATCTCCTGCATAAAAAGAAGCATTCTCTATTCCATTCAACTTTCTATTCAGAATAGCATCTTCAATGGCAGGTTCTATCTCCTCAATTCCTACAACCTGCCTGCATCTATCAGCAACATAAAGGGCTATACTTCCTATCCCAGTGTATAAATCGTACACATTCTCATCACCTTTTAGATCACAAAAATCAACTGCTGTATCATATAGCACTTTAGCTTGCTCAGTATTGGTCTGAAAGAAGGACTTCGGACCTATGCAATAAGTAACATCGCCGAGGGTCTGTTTAAGATAAGGATCACCATTGAACAATATCATCTCCTGATCGAAGAGGCTGTCATTTTGTTTCTGGTTGATGACATAGTAAAGTGATATGATAGATGGAAAATTATCCTTAATGGTGTTTAGCAAACCTACTAACTCTTCTGGTTGATCTTCTCCCACGGCAATAATTACCATCCATTCTCCTCGAGAATTATTCCGAAATATCATATTCCGCAAGAATCCATTGTGCGATCGAGTGTTATAAAATGAAAGCTCATTTGCGAAAGCATAATTTCTGATGAAATTCCTCAATTTATCGCCCATACTATCCTGTAAGTGGCACTCCTCAACATCAACTACCTTATCATAGGATCCTGCAGGATGAAATCCTACTCCCGGTTTTCTTTCAATGATCTCACTTGAATCTATCTGCTCTCTCGTCAACCATTGTGAAGTAGAAAAACTGTATTCCAATTTATTTCGATAACGGAATATCTGATCGCAGGGCTTAGTCGGATGAACAATCGAAGAGTCAAGACCAGCTATCCTGGTCATGGCATCTAATATAGTCTGGTGCTTGTGTTTGATCTGTGCCCCATAGGCCATATTTTGCCATTTGCAACCGCCACATATTCCAAAGTGTTGACACCTTGCTTCTATTCGATCAGATGAATAATGGTGTGTCTTATGCACAATTCCATGGGCATAAGATTTTTTCTTCCGTAACACCAAAACATCTACCACGTCCCCAGGTATGCCTCCTTTTATAAAAAGTACCTGGCCATCCTCTGAACGACCTACTGACATGCCTTTGTCAGCGATCCCTGTAATGGTGACATTTTCGACTATCTTTTTTCTTCTCCTTCCCATGGTAGAAATTGAAGTGCAAACGTATAAAATACTTAGGTAATTTCCTTTTATTAATTATCCTCTCCTGGTTAATAGAAATTCTGTACGACGATTGGTCTGTCTTCCTTGTGGAGTTTCATTGGTGGCAATGGGTTCATTTTCTCCTTTTCCTACATAGGTGACACGATTCTGGCTTATTCCTCCTTCAATCAATTTGAGGTAGACGGCTTTAGCTCTCTCAGATGAAAGTTGCAAGTTATCTTCATCTGATCCTACATCATCTGTATGGCCTATGATGGTTACATTGTAATTTAAGTTATTCCTAAGAAGAGCCGTGAGCCTTTGGATTTCAGGCATTGAAATATCTTGTAAGATAGCAGAGCCGGATTCAAAGAAAATATTATTCAGAACTATGGGTTTTTCAATTTCTACTTCTTCTTTTTCAAGAGGAAGAAGAGAAGCCTTTATTAATATTGGATCAATCGCTGTAGCGATGGTATCCAACCTGAAATTACGAGAATAAAAAAGATATCCGTCTTTCTCTATGGTCAGTCCATAGTTGTTTCCTGTAACCAGTGCAACCAGGGCCATCCCCTGAGCATCAGTATAAGAGCTGGAAAAAGATTGTTTATTATGATTGTCAATAACTACATCAACTTCAAGAGGAGCACCGGTTAATGAATCGGTCACCTGGATTCTGGCATAGGTAGTAGGAAAAGGCCTCACTTCTGGATATAACTCAAATTGGTATATATCGACATTATCTTTGCCCTGGTCAGAAGAGTAAAAGGCTGTAGTCCCATCCAGGGAAACAGTCAATCCCCCTTCATTATCTCTTGTGTTAATTGGATAACCCAGGTTGACGGGAATGTCCCATGCTCCTAAATCTTCATCATACCTCGACATATACAAGTCAAACTTTCCAATACCCACTCGTCCATCAGAGCGGAAATAGAGTGTCTTTCCATCAGGATGGATGAAAGGAGTTTCATCACTCCCAGTTGTATTAATCATTCCCCCAATGTTCTCAGGATTGGACCACCCTTCTTCACGTGTCCATTCAGACTTCCAGATATCACTATTTCCGATGCTTCCAAGTCGACGACTTGCAAAGTATAAAGTTGTGCCATCGGCACTTAAAGAAGGTTGAGACTCCCATGCCGGACTATTGATTACAGGCCCCATATTAGAGGGTGTGGACCAGCCACCGTATTTGTTTTTTCTTGAATAGTATAAGTCGCAACTTCCGAATCCATCCCTTCTATTACAACCTGTGAAAATCAAAGTTCTCCCGTCTGCAGATAAGGCAAATACTCCTTCATTATCCATTGAAAGTATTTCTTCAACCAGAAACGGCTCTCCATAAGAATTGCTATCTCTGTATGATACCAAAATATCCTCCTGACCTCTTATTCGCCTTACAAAGTAGAACTCTGAACCATCAGCTGAAACCCCCGGGGTGTATTCTGACTCTTCTGTATTGATCTGATCCGGTAATGGGATTGGATCAAATGGAACAGGATTTTTTATAGCTTCAGCAATGAATTCATATCTGGTTTTTAATTCAACTGCTCGATCACGCTTTTTTGCACTTCGATCAACCATTGAGAGATACCTGGTCATGTATTGAACAGCTTCGGAATATTCACCCTGCTGTTCATTAACCAGAGCAAGAGAATAATATACTTCTTCATTATATTCTGGATCCAGCTTGATGGATGAGAGCAACATTGATTCTGCCTGATTGAAATCTTTTAATCTGAAATAGATCCCGCTTTTGGCAAGAATCGCATCAATAGTGTTAGGGTATTTTTTTAATACTTCATCGTACTTTTCAATAGCTTTTACGTTTTTTCCCTGTCGTTGAAGTGCTCTTGCCTCATTGAACTTATTAGTATGTTTTTTATCGAGTTCTGATATAGGGGTGTATTGTTGTGCAACAAATGATTGAGGAGTTGCACAAGACCAAATGAAGAGTATTGCCAGATAAAAAATTCTCATTCTATAGGTTCAATGATATTAATAACGCAAATATCTTGTTCTATGATATGACGTAAGAAATCAGATAAAGACACAAACTTATTTAATAGGGATCAGGCGAATTCTTTCAGAAGGTTTTTAGCTTGTTTGTCGCCCATTTTAGCGGCTTCCTTGATGTCTTTTATGTAGCCACTCTTGCCTGCTTTCTGTTTAGCAACTCCACGATATCTAAGAATTTCCGAATCTTCAATTTTACCAAAATCGCTTTGTATAGCTGCAGCCTTGTCAAAAGCTTCCAGGGCATCTGTATATTCTTCCATGTTTAAAAGTACGATGCCGTAATGGTGATAACCCCACCGCTTCCATACATAATTAGGATCATCCTCGGTAAACTTCCTTTTACAGAAGAATTTAAGATCAAAAGCAGCTTTATCCCATTGCTTGAGATAGATATGACACTGTGCTTTGAGACGCTTGGCTTTCCAGTAAACTGCCTGAAGAGCAATGGCATTCTTAGTTGCGTGCTCAAGATCCTTTAATGCATCTTCCCAGTTTTTTTCAAGCATGAGTACCTTAGCCCTTCCGTAGTATGCTGTGGGAATAGTAGGATCAAGTTTTATGCATTTGCCATAATCTCTTTTAGCGTCGTGGTATTTTTTTAGTATAAAATTTACTTTAGCCCGTCTCTCATATGCTTGTGCATGGCGATCATATTTTTCGATGGCTTTGGTTAATGCCTGAATGGCTTCATCTTCTTTTCCATGCTGTCTGACCAGTTTTCTTCCTTTGATGAAAGATTGGACTGCTGCTTTGTCACTATCCGGCTCAACTATAGCATAATGCATGATTTTACCTTCATCAATCTGCCATGCCCTTATAGAACCTGCAACTGCAAATTGAGAACAGTAATCCAAAAGACTTGCAGTATTGCGAAATGATTTCTCAGTGACTTGAGCAACATATCTGGGGATTACCAAGGCCTTTTCTTCAGGAATGAAGATTTCCTCAGCTTTAAAGATGAGTGTGTTTTTGTAATAGTTGTCAGTCCTATACTCATACATCTTTAGAACCTTGTCATACGACCGTTCACTACCAAATTCTAACCTACCTTGAATAATTGCCTTATAAAACATGAAATCGCCTGTGCCTGCTCATTAATAAATGAAATTTCCTGGGTAATTGTTCCCGTTTTATCTCATCCATTTAAATACAATACGAGGAAGTGCAAATATCAATCCATAAATTCGTCTCATCATGAAGTTCTACCTCTACTTGTAAATATCGATAATTTTGGCGAATTATTTATGCTTTTAGACTTGATATTTAAAATATTATTGCAAAAAGCAAGAAACTTAACCTATTATATAAAATTATAATATGTTTATGCCCATACTTTACACCCCTCTGTACAGTTGGTACATATATCAATCTGATCCCTTCCTTTAAGTAGTGAAGTTCTGAATAATGTATAGGCTTGATCATGCCATATTTTATTAAATGAGTGATCCTTTAAATCTCCAAGAATATGAGTGGCATCCTTGTCAAAACAACAAGGAACGATCTTACCATCCCAGGTGATAACGCAGGCATGCCATAGCTTCCAACAATGATTGGCAAGTTTATTCTTAATGGTGAATGTGCCGTCAGGTTGACGAGCATATCTTGAATATTGATCTTGCTCGGGAATGAGAGGGTTCCCATTTTGATAATCATAGATTTGAGCAGTCTTCAGTTTTACTTCATCGATGCCAATTTCTTGGGCTAGCCTGTAAACCTCCGATATCTGATGTTCATTGGGCTTGACGACTAAGAACTGGAATATGGTATAAGGTTTTTTAGATTTAAGATTTTTCTTCCACTTGATGATGTTTCGAGCTCCCTGCAATACATGCTCGAGCTTACCTTCCTTGCGATATTGCTCATAAGTGTCTTGTGTCGTACCATCAATAGAAATGATTATCCTGTCCAGGCCACTTTCTATGGTTTTTCTTGCGTTGTCATCATTGAGAAAATGAGCATTTGTAGAGGTAATGGTATATATGCCTCTATCGTGAGCGTGTTTTACCATATCAAGAAATGCAGGATTGATATAAGGTTCTCCCTGGAAATAGAAGATCAGGTAACTCAATCTGGGGCCGACCTCATCAAGTATTCGTGAAAAGAAGTCCTTTTTTAAATTGCCAGTAGGTCTTGTAAAAGCTCTTAATCCACTTGGACATTCCGGGCATCTTAAATTACAAGCTGTTGTGGGTTCAATAGATATCGTCATGGGAGTTCCCCATTGTATGGGTCTACCTCTCCATTGAGTCAGCTTATACGAAGTGTATAGCTGGAGTATGTTCCAAGCTTTTAATGGTGTTAACTTGGAAATAAAATTGGTTGCATCTGCGACCTTACCCATTATATCCGTATCTATCTTTTAATATATCTACATGATGTGCCTGATGTCCTGCTATCATAAAAGGAATGGCTCGGACTGATTGGACGTTGCCTCCTACGTTTCCTTCCCGGTCCATTATTGTATCATTCATATTTTTAATTAAATTGATACTGGACTTCCTTACAGCATTGTATTCACGCCATAATTGTTTCCTATCCAGATGGGAGGGAAGATGTTCAGCATATGTATTGTGGTCAAAGGATGGAAGCGCATTTTTTTCTCCACGTCCTATGCACATAGCTCTATAATTAAAGACCCGCTCTGTATCAATGAGATGTTGTACAACCTGGCGGATGGTCCATTTGCCTTGAGCATAAGTGCGATCTAAACTTTTAGCTGTCCAGAGCAGTTTCTTCAGTTCCTTGCGTTGTTGGTTAAGAAGCTTAATTACATTCCCTTCAACCAATTGAATGTACTTGTTGAAGTAGTCCGGATAGGTGCCGGATTTGGGTTTTTCAATCATGATATTGTGTTTTGAAGCATCTAAGATAAGTGGTTCAATTGATCCTGCTTTAAAATTTATAATTTCACTTTTGATTTGACAACAAATGTATTGAAGAAAGACCATTCCAGATTTACATATTTATTGATTTGGTTACTGATTGTAGTAACCTCACTTTCACATTTTATTAGCCTGGATGATCTTCGCGTAATTACATGGGACGTATATGGTTATTATCTTTATTTACCTGCAATATTGAAATATGGTGATACGAGTCAGTATGTTTTTGCTGTAGAGCATTTATCTCAATACAAGGTCTCAGAACAAATCTACCAAATCACAGATTGGAATGGTTATAAAGCACCTATTTATACCATCGGAATGGCTTTGATTTACCTGCCATTTTACCTGATAGCAGATCTAATTGCACATTTGATTCCTTCCATTACTGCAGATGGATTGTCTCCGATTTATCAATGGTCTATAGTTATCGGATCATGGATATATACAGGTGTTGGATTATTTTTCTCCAATAAAATCCTAAGGATACTTAAGGTTTCAAGGCTTTCCATTTTAATAACCCTATGTGTAATCTTTCTGGGAACCAACTATTTCCATTATGCCACATATGAAAATGGGATGCCCCATCATTTTTTATATACGCTCTACACCGTATTGATTTATTGCACCATTAGATGGCATAGTGACGCGAAGCTTAAATACATCATTGGTGGATCAATCTGTATTGCCCTACTTTGTCTAGCAAGACCATCTGAGTTGGTATCTCTACTTATTCCGGGGCTCTACGGAATATATGGAGGATTATCTTGGCTGGTTAAAATCCAAAGAATTAAAAAATACTTCTTTCAGATTCTAATAATGGGTGCCATAGGATTGGCTTTGGTATTTATTCAGATGCTTTTCTGGAAAATCAACCTTGATCAATGGGTGTTTAATGGTTACCAGGGGCATCATTTTGATTTTTTAAGTCCTCATATTCAGGAAGGTTTATTTAGCTTCCGCAAAGGTTGGTTGATATATTCACCATTGTGTATGCTTGGTATAATTGGAATACCATTCTTATGGAAATATGATCGGAGGTGGATATTTCCTGTTTTAATATTTATGATTGTCAACACCTACATTGTATTGAGTTGGCACATCTGGTGGTATGCTTCTTCATTTGGTATGCGGGCAATGATCCAGTCATATGCTGTATTGATGATTCCAACGGCATTTTTTATTGAATGGTTGATGAAAAGAAGTTCAGGTAAGTGGATGATCATATTCATCTCAGCTGCAGGGATATTTCTGAATCAATTTCAGGACTGGCAGTATCGAAATAAAATCCTTCTTCAGGATGAAATGAATGCAGTCTTTTACCAAAAGTCTTTTATGAAATCGGACCTTGATCTAAGTCTTAGAAAATATATTGATGCTCCTGAATATTATAAAGGAGATAAAAATCTTCAACCCATGAGTAAATACGATCCAGTATACCAGGATACCATCTTGCCAGGTGCTTTCAGTTACACTCATCGAATACCGGTTAAGGAGTTGATTCAGATATCATACGATCAATGGATTAATGCAGAAGCAATTGTTTCAATGGAAGGAAATGATTTTAACAGTCATCAGCAAGCAAGATTGGTAGTGGCACAAAAGGATTCCAAAAATGACATTAAATGGCGTGGAGTGAGATTTCAGCAGATGATGGTAGCGGAAAGGCTTAAATTAGACTTTGATTTTAAAGTGGAGCCTCAACAATCACCAGAAGAATACGTAGAAATAACAATTTGGAATAATGGTCCTGATACCATTTATCTAAAAACGTTAAATGTTAACCTCTATCGTTAAATCTAGGCAAGTCTTATTACACTTGATTGATCTATAGATCCTTTTAAATCACTGGTATCGATGTTCAGCAGGTTGATCCCTGGCGAAGTTCCTACTCTGAATGAGCCCAGATGATCTTCATAACCCAGGGCATTTGCTCCATTGATGGTGGCCCATTGAAGCATTGTTTCCAAGGGTATAAAAGACTTGTACCTGGCAATGGTTTTAATTTCTTCAAGAATAGAGAGTTGCCAGTTAGAACTTAGACTATCAGTTCCTATTGTCATGCGGGCATCAGTATCTAAAAAAGCCTGATAATCAGGAAGGGTATTCTCTATATATAAATTGGCATTGGCACAGGTAGCCCAATAAACCTTATCACTCCATTCATGAGCAGCAATAATATCTGCTTTTGTGCTTGTAGTATTGTGTACGAAGAGGTTTCTATTGCTCGAATTTAAATGAGGAAGTGCAGCATAAATAGATGGCTTTCCTGATGGTTTAAAACCATTAAGGTTAAATCCAAAACCTTCATAAAAATCCTTAAACCCTCCTGTTCCGTCAACAAAAAGTTGATTCTCATGAACGGTCTCCTGATTGTGAATGCTTACCGTTGCTTTATCGGTATTCTGTTGACGGATGTATGCGTAAAGTCCTTCACTCACAGTATATGGTGCATGTGGAACATAAGCAACCTGGTTGTGTCCGTGTATAGATTGGCCTTTATACACCTCTGTATATTGTTGGATGGTCTGTTCCGTCATCGACGGTTGCATAAAATCAAACATTTCCACGAAAGTGTAATAATGGATTTTACTGTCTCTTTTTACAGAGGCTGTATCGAGCTTGTTGGATATGTCTCCCACTGCAACGATTCCATTATCATACATTTCTTTATCAGCATCAATGATGGCCTGGTCAATAATTTCTTGTTCTATATCCCGGTATCCTACTACTGATTTTAAAAACGACAACAGCCCGGTACCGGAATTTATCCTTCCCTTCATATGGGACAACTCAAGATGGCAATGTGTATTGATAAAACCAGGTGTTAAAATTCCCTGCATTCTGTTGATGGTCGCAGAATCGTGGTTTTGGGTGGGTTCACATGAAATGATTTTACCTCTTTCATGAATGAGAACCTGGTCTTCCGTTAATTTACCATCAACAGTAAAAATGTAATCGGCACTGATCTTGGAATAATTCATAATCTATCGTCTCTAATGCAAAGAAAACAAGTTTCTAAAGATCATCTATTGTTGAGAGCTTTCAAATCCTTCAATAAGCAAGATATTTTATCTTTAGTGCTTTGATGATAAATGATGGAAACATATGTATCCTTGTTATGGGTGTCTCCGGCTCAGGGAAGACGACGCTGGCAAGAGCTTTATCTCAACACCTGAAGCTTAAAATGATAGAAGCAGATGACTATCATCCTGAAGGAAATGTTTCAAAAATGAAATTAGGAATACCTTTAAATGATGATGATAGATTACCATGGTTGTCAGCTTTAAATAAGGCTATTCTTAAGAATAAAGGTTGTGTATTGGCCTGTTCTGCTCTCAAGAAGAAGTATAGAAATATATTAAAGGCAGGGGTATCTCATTTCATTACAGTATATCTTAATGGAGATTTTAATACCATCCATCATAGAATGAAAAGCAGAGGAGGTCACTTCATGCCTACAACCTTATTACAGTCTCAATTTGATACGCTGGAACCACCTGTTAATAGCATTATCATTGATATAGAAAGTAGTACTCAAGATCAAATCAGAGTAGTAAAACAACACTTAATTAAAATTGAAGAAAATCAAATGAAGAAAGCAGATATTGGATTGATAGGCCTAGGGGTTATGGGTAAAGCCCTGGCTAGAAACCTGGCATCTAAAAATCATAAGGTCGCTGTTTATAATGTTCCATTCCCGGGAGAGGAAAGAGCCGTTCAAGAGTTTACTCAATCTTATTCTGAATTGGATTTTATCGGGTGTGAAGACCTGGAAGAACTGGCTGGTAATCTGGTAAGGCCCAGAAAAATCATACTGATGATTAAAGCCGGATACCCTGTAGATGAAATGACTGATAAATTATTGCCGATTCTGCAAGATGATGATATGATCATCGATGCAGGAAATTCATTCTATAAGGATACAGAGTTCAGAACTGCAAGATGTAAAGTTAAAGGTATACACTTTATAGGCATGGGGGTGTCGGGTGGTGAATCCGGAGCATTAAATGGGCCATCTATTATGCCATCAGGAGATCCGGGAAGTAAAGATGAATTATTGCCGATTCTCCAAAAGATTGCCGCAACTGCTGATGGATACCCATGTGTGAGATGGATCGGTAAGGGAGGAGCCGGTCATTTTGTGAAGATGATCCATAATGGCATTGAATACGCCGATATGCAATTAATCAGTGAGGTATACTTCATAATGAAACACCTCCAGGGAAAATCCAATGAAGATATCGCTTCAACTCTAACCCAGTGGAAGGATTCACTTCACAACAGCTATCTTTTGGATATTTCCATTAATATTTTGCGCAAGCATATCAATGGTAATTATATACTAGATGAAATACTGGATGTTGCGGGCCATAAAGGGACTGGATTATGGACGAGTAGGGAAGCTCTTGAGCTCGGAGTTCCTGTACCTACCATCCAGGCAGCTATGAACCAAAGGATTCTTTCATCATTCAAAGGCACCAGGGAAAAGATTGGGTGGAAATCAATTGGATCCCAGGTAGAGATCAGTGATGAAGAATTAAAGGAGGGATTGTTGTTCTGCAGGTTCGTGTCTATTTTTGAAGGAATCCATATGATTACCACTGCTAATATTAAATATGACTGGGGAATCTCATTGAAAGATGTCTTAAGTGTATGGCGAGGCGGATGTATCATACGATCTGATATGTTATTGCCATTGAAAGAGATCTTTTCTGATACAGCTACGATTGGCCACCCTCTCGAAAATAAAAGGGTCTTTAGCCTGTTAAGTAAATATTATCCTCTTGCTTATAAGATGAATATGAAGCTTGCTCAGAGTCATTTATCAATCCCTTGCATCCATGCGGCCATTGATCATTACAGGTCAATAACAACATCATATTTACCGATCAATATGATACAGGCACAAAGAGACTACTTTGGGGCTCATACGTATAAGCGACTGGATAATAGGGAGCAGTCTTTTCACACACATTGGGAATAGAATGGATTATCAACTGATATTGGCATTTTTAGGTGGAGTAGGTGTTCTCCTTTTTTTAATCCTGGTATGGAAGGTGAATGCTTTCATTTCATTGCTTGTAGGAAGCATTGTAGTAGGCCTTGTGAGTGGTATGAACCCATCAGAGGTAATGGATAATGTGGTCAAGGGAATGGGAGATACACTTGGTTTCGTTGCGACAGTTGTTGGTTTAGGTTCAATCATAGGAGCCATATTGGAGGCTACAGGATCAACTGAAGGATTGGCGAGAAGTATGTTGTCAAGAATGGGTGAATCCCGATCAAGGTTGGCCCTAAGTATTTCAGGGTTTATGATTGCAATTCCTGTATTTTTTGATGTGGCCTTTATCATTTTAGTACCGATGGTTTATGCCTTACGGCAAAAGACCGGGAAGTCATTATTATATTTTGCCCTTCCGCTACTTGCTTCATTAGCTGTTACTCATGCCTTCATTCCTCCAACTCCTGGTCCTATTGCAGTTGCAGATATTCTAGGTGCTGATCTGGGGTGGATCATTTTCTTCGGATTGATTGTGGGAATACCGGCAACCATAGTTGGAGGCATCCTGTTTGGAGGATTCATTTCATCCAGAATTTCTACTATTGGAGAAGAAAACCTTTTAATTGATTCCGATTTAAGGATTTCAACTTCCAATCCTCCGGCACATCTGATTGCCTTTGTTATTCTTCTACCCATTTTATTAATTCTGGGCAATACCCTTTCAAAATCAATAATAGGAACTCAAGAAGAAGGAATATGGATGTGGATCCAATTCCTCGGTCACCCAATAATGGCCCTAATCATTACAACAGCTGTTGCTATGGTGACCCTAGGCATAAAGTACGGTGCTACACTGGATCAATTAAAAGATGTAGCAGGACGCTCATTAGGACCTGCCGGTATCATTATATTAATTACTGGTGCCGGGGGTGTATTTAAGCAGATGTTGGTTACTTCAGGTGTAGGAAGTATGCTGGCACAGCAAGCGGCCTCCTGGCAATTGTCTTATATCTGGCTGGCGTTCATTCTGGCATTGATCGTAAGGTTGGTACAGGGATCAGCCACAGTAGCTATGATTACAGCAGCAGGTATAGTTGCCCCAATACTTGCAGGTACTCAAGTCACTTCACCTCAACTAGCTCTAATAGTGTTGTCAATTGCAGCCGGAGCGAGTGGTTTTTCTCATGTAAATGATAGTGGATTCTGGCTGGTCAATAAATATCTGCATCTCTCAGAGATTGATACCATAAAGAGCTGGACCGCTATGACAGGAGTTATTTCAATTACGTCAATTGTCTTGATTTCAATCATTATGCTCCTTATATAATTCTTGTTGAGAATTAGAATAAATCTAATCTCGATTAGAATGTTGTTAAGACTACTTTCTTGATCAAATATTGCCCCGAAAAGCCATTATTTCAATTTTTTGACGTATTATGTAATCGAGATTGTATTGACTAGTCAAGAGTGAATATTTGTCAAATGAAATATTAGAATGTATATCCTTTTATTTATCTCTAAGTTGCTTCTTGGGAGTTAATGCCATCATTACTAAAATTTTCTAAACCCTTAAAACAATTGAAGATGTCAACACCAAAGTCTTTACCATTGACCGTACAAGCACCCCTTACTTCTAATCTGGGAGCCAGAGTTGTGATAGGTTCTGATCAATTGAGGCTCAGCTACGATAAAACCAATATTTATTGGTTGCTTGTAGTAGACCGAGTTTCACTGGAAGTTAAAGTGAATATCACATTTAGTGATAATCATGATGTACCTTCTCAGATTGCACCTTACCAGGGAGACTCTAAGTATTTACTTATCCTGACTACCTCATTAATTAATTCTGCCAATATTCCTACAGGAGCATTTTACAATTATTTAGTAAGTGAAGGAGCAGGCCCGCAATTGGATAGGATGGAGCAAATTTATGAAACATTGAACTGTTCCAACTGGGGTTGGTTTGCTTATACCTATGTAGCAATCATGGGTGATGATTCTACTGATGGTTTTGAAGAATTCAGTTTTACCAATAGCACCATTATGACCATATCTTTGATGCCAATTAAAGTTGGTGGAGATTATTATTACACTCCTGTAAGAAAATAATAGGTCGTCAATTTAAAGAGTTAAAATTAATTTTACAAGGGCACTATATTGGTGCCCTTGTAAATTATTATATGACAACAACACCTTATGAAACCCCATCTCATTGTCATAGGATTATATGTGCCAGGAACTGGATTTACAAGAGTCCTTCAATCTATATCACATCACCTTCAGGAAAATTATCAGGTGCATTGGATAGGGATTGGATATAAAGGGCCGATACTAGAGCATGGGTATAAAATTTACCCTAATAATGTTAATGGTGGGGATATGTATGGTGCTTACCTGGGAAAAGAGATGGTTGAAGAGCTTAAGCCAAATGCTGTACTTCTGTTGAACGATTTTTGGATGCTTAAGAATTATCAACGTACCTTACACAATTGTCTCCCTGAAACCAGGATAGTTGCATACGTTCCCCTGGATGGAAAAATTGATACGCCACAATCAATTAAAGGTTCTGAATTTGTAGATGACCTTGTTTTGTATAATAATTTTTCTCTTAATGAAACTAAGAATGCATTTCTTCAACTACAAGAAATGAAAGAAATTGATACCTTTCCCTCATTACATGTTGTAAATCATGGCCTCGAACTGAAGTCCTTTTATCCATTAAATAGAGATACATCAAAGAGACAAATTTTTCCGCAATTAGAATCTGATTCAATCGTGGTTCTTAATGCCAACCGCTACAATGAGAGGAAAAATATTGAGGGGACTATTGCAGGGTTCTCAGCATCCATTAAAGGGGTTAACCAAAATATTTATTTGTGTCTGCATATGCCGGGAATTGAACCTTTTCAATTGGAAGAATTAAACCATTTGCTGGAAAAGTATGGAATTCAAGATAGAACAATTGTTAATCCTTTGAAAGACCAGGGATATGTCAGCGATGAAACGTTGAATGTACTTTTTAATGCATGCGATATTGGATTAAATACAACACTTGGTGAAGGCTGGGGATTGGTCAGTTTTGAACATGCTGCTACAGGGGGAGCTCAAGTAGTTCCGGATCATACGGCATGCGGTGAATTATGGAAGAATAATGGATTACTTATTCCTTGTGTCAAGGATGCAAAACTAAATACCAATCCATTTACAATGAGTAGAATTGAACCTAATGAGTGTGCAACAATTTTAAGATCATTGTACCTAAACGATGAGTATTTGGAAAAAATTAGGAATAGATGTTTGCAATACACTCATTCTGGTGTGTTATCCTGGGAGCAGGTTTCAGAAGAATTCAAATCAATTATTGAAGGTTAATTAAGAAGATCCATCCTTAACTTCCAGAAGTACTTCCTTGAGGTGATTATAATTTTCTTGTGACATTGAAGCCAGAGGTAGTCTAACATCATTGGTGCAAAGTCCAAGTATTTCCATAGCTGATTTTATACCGACCGGGTTGCCTTCTACATATAGCCAATGGTGTAAATCATAAGTCTTATTATTAATTTTTCTCGCAGTTTCGTAGTCATTCATTAAAGCAGCATCCATCATGGATGAAAACTGGCGGGGTAGGGCATTGGCGATTACGGAGATGACCCCTTCTCCTCCACAAGCGATCATAGGGAGAGCGACTTCATCGTCACCACTCGTAACGAAGAATCCCTCCGGCCTATTCTTGATTATCCTGGTAGTCTGGATTAAATCTGCTGAAGCTTCTTTGATACCGATAAATTTTTCACTTGCTTTAGCAAGTTTTATGGTAGTGCTCCATTCCATATTAGACCTTGTTCTTCCAGGAACATTATAAAGAATGATCGGTACAGGACATACTTCCTGCATTTCCATGTAATGTCTGTATATTCCTTCTTGTGATGGTTTAACATAAGCAGGGCTTGAAGAAAGCACGGCATCGATTCCCTCGAAGCTGTATCGCTGTATCTTACGGGTTAGTTCCAGGGTATTATTCATCCCGAAGTTGCCCGCTACAATTGGTAACTTACCGTCAACATGCTTTATAGTGAAATCCAGTATTGAGCGGGATTCAGCCTCATTTAGAGTGGCTGTCTCCCCCGTAGATCCCAGCATAACAAGGAATTTCACTCCGCCTTCAATGACGTGATCAAGTATACGACCTAATGAATCGAAGTCTATTTTATTATCTCTGAAAGGGGTAACGACTGCTACTCCTGTACCGTGGAATTTTGAGTTCAATGTGAAACTGTTTTGAGTTGATTTAAAATTTCATTTAATATTTTATCGAGGTTTCTGATATAGGGCATGTCAACGATGAGGTCGTAAAGATGCTCAGCTTCCTGACAATTAAGTCCAACTTTCATTCTCGCTGATGACAATTGTATGATATAAGAATAACAATCTCTCATACTTTTGATGGGGCAGATTAAAATATCAGCATCCCAATCAAGAAACTCTTCAACATAGGTACTTTGAGGAGTTCCATCCCAGCTTATTTCTTTCCGGGAAAAAGTTTTTTGGGACAAATTTGCGACATCTAATTTTTGATCGATATAGGATAAAGTCTTGACTATTCTTCCTTGTCCTTTTAGTTTTTGTTTGAATTCATGGATGGTGGTATGATCATCGAGATTTTCTATTTCATACAAGATCCCAATTTTTTTACCCATATTGTAGTGTCCATTATCCTCTTGACGGACATTGGGTTTCCGATCATGTAGTTTCTTCTTGTAGGACCATTTTTTGATGTGAGTTAACATCTTATTACTTGCTGCTCTTTTCTTCTTTTTCTTCTGGTTCAGACTGGCGAATGTCAAAGCGACCCATCTGACTGTATTTATTTATTCTGGAAGTGATTCTTTCTTCCGGATCCATTTCCATTAACGCATGGATTTCTTTTTTCATATGCGTTCTTAAGACTTTAACCATCTTTTCCGGATCAGAATGAGCTCCACCAAGTGGTTCTTTTATTATATCATCTATCAATCCAAATTCCAACATATGATCTGCTGTCAATTTGAGTGCTTCAGCCGCTTCTTCTTTGTGGTCCCAGCTTCTCCATAAAATGGAAGAACAAGATTCAGGGGAAATAACAGAATACCATGTATTTTCAAGCATGAATACTTTATCACCGAGTCCGATCCCTAATGCACCACCGGAAGCTCCTTCACCTATTACATAACACAAGATTGGTACCTTTAATTGAGCCATTTCAAAAAGATTTTTTGCAATGGCCTCAGCTTGCCCTCTTTCTTCGGCTTCAATACCAGGGAATGCTCCGGGTGTATCTATCAGGCATATGACCGGATAATTGAACCGCTCTGCCATTTTCATTAACCTCAAGGCTTTGCGATACCCTTCAGGATTGGCCATACCAAAATTTCTGTACTGCCTCATCTTAGTGCTTACACCTTTCTGGTGTCCCATGATGACAACAGTCTGACCATTAATTCTCCCTATACCACCTACGATTGCTTTATCATCTTTATAATACCGATCTCCATGTAGTTCAATGAATCGCTTACAGATATTTTCAATATAGTGAAGCGTATATGGACGCTCAGGATGTCTTGACAATTGTACCTTTTGCCATCCTGAAAGATTAGAATAGATATCCTTCTTTACGTTTTTGATTTTTGCTTCAAGTTCCTTGATCTTATCGGAGACATCAATATCTCCTTCTTCACCCACTTGTCGGATCTTTTCAAGTTGTTCGTACAGATTCTCAAGTGGTTTTTCAAATTCCAGGAAAACCATGGCAAGTCCGTTTTAGTTATTGATTGTTTTCGTCTGTTTTTGGTATTTCGACTCATAAAAGTAGTAATATTTGTCTCAGTCATAGGTTGTTAATTGTATTTTTTAAATCGATATGCGTTCTTTACACATAAAAGGAATTCATCTTTTTTAAGGATAATTCATACAGCCTTTCACTTCTAATTCCCTTTTTTTACTAACTTCCCAGCATTCTGATGACCTTCAACCATTGTTGCGTTTATTGGTTAAAATAGATGCTTACATAATTGAATATTTTCTTGAAAATTAACTGATATGGAAAGTTTTTTGGCCTTTTTTGAAAATTTAACCAATCTCCAGAAACTAGGATGGATTTTCATAGTGATGTCATTTTGTTTCTTCCTTGAGTATGGCCTTCCACTGGTTAAGATGGAATATAATAAGATGAAACATGTAGGCATCAATCTCATCTTCCTGGCATTTACCATTACGATTAATGCTTTATTTGGTATAGCAACAGTTGGGATATTCAACTGGATTGGAGAAACACAGTTTGGGTTGCTCAATTGGATCAATCTACCGCTATGGATGGAATTGATCATTGGAATAATGATTTTAGACCTGGTTGCACAATACTGGGTCCACTATTTATTGCATAAGATCAAATGGATGTGGAAGCTCCATATGGTACACCATAGTGACACTCATGTAGATGTAACCACTGGGACAAGGCATCATCCGGGAGATTATATCATGAGGGAAGTATTCGCTTTAGGAGCAGTCGTAGTTGCTGGATTACCATTTGCATTTTATATGGTGTATAGAATAATGACGGTATTTACAACTTACATAACTCACGCTAACTGGGAGATCCCTCTTGGGTTGGATAAGGTAATTAGTTATGTGTTTATCTCACCTAATATGCATAAATTCCATCATCATTTTGAGCGGCCCTGGACAGACACCAATTTTGGGAATATTTTTTCAATTTGGGATCGTATGTTCGGAACATTAACCTATGATGATCCTTCCAAGATCAAGTACGGCCTGGATGTGCTTGATGATGCTACTGATGAGGATGTAATGTTCCAGTTAAAAATTCCATTTGATAAGAATATAAAGACAGATTACTAAAACATTATGAAAAGATTGTTATCGATCATTGCTATTTCATTCATAGCACTCTCAGCTTGTTTTTCTACTACAGTGATTTCTGATCCTGTATCTTTAGATGAAGACAATTATACTATACCTATCCTTTCAGGTGATTTATTATCTCCCGATCACTGGTATCAATTGCACAGGAACTATAAGGAGCCAAACATCACTCACCGACGAATGAAGCATGGAGATATTCAACCTCTCATTCAGAAAGTTGGAAAACATGCTGATTTTAGTGTTAAGATGCTGGGTCATTCTGTGGAAGGCAGAAGCATATCATTGATCAGTTATGGAAATGGACCCGTAGATGTATTGATGTGGTCCCAGATGCATGGCAATGAAGCAACTGCTACGATGGCCATCATGGATATTTTTAATTACCTCAGTGATGATGAAGTTGATGAAGCCTTTAAAGAGGTGATGAAAAAGAAATTGACCTTACATTTCATTCCCATGTTAAATCCGGATGGAGCTGAAAAATTTCAACGAAGGAATGCTCTTGGAGTAGATTTAAATAGAGATGCCTTAAGATTGCAGAACCCTGAGACCATTATATTAAAAGGAGTAAGGGATAGCCTGGATGCGGACTGGGGATTCAATCTTCATGACCAGAATAGATATTATGCTGCAGGTTTTCACCCGCAGACAGCTTCTATTTCATTTCTGGCACCTGCTTATAATTATGAAAAAGACATCAATGAGATCCGTGGAAGAGCAATGCAGCAGATCGGAAGATTGGATGAAGTGTTGCAGCGATATATTCACGGGAAAGTAGCTAAATATAACGATGCATTTGAACCTCGCGCTTTTGGTGACAACATACAGAAATGGGGAACAAGTACCATCCTGATTGAATCGGGAGGACTGGTTAATGACCGTGAAAAGCAAAAATTACGGCAACTTCATTTTATGATCTTATTGTCTTCTTTCCAGGATATCATGTATGAAAAATACAAAGAAACCTCTAAGCAGAAGTATGAGGATATCCCTTTCAATGATAGCAATATGTTCAATGAGTTGCTTATCAGGAACGGGACATTTGTAAGGAACGGAAAGCCATATATTCTAGATATTGCCTTCCGACATAGTGAAGTTGACGATGAAGATCATTCAGCATATTATCTCAAAGGATCTATTTCTGACATAGGAGACCTTTCTACCAGGTTTGGTTATGATGTATTAGATGCCGGAGGATATGAGATTATCCCTGGAAAGGTGTGGGAAGAACCGCTGACTTCTCCTTTAGAGAATAATGATAAACTTGCTGAAGGATATACAGATTTCCTATTTCCTGATGCTCCCGGGATGGAAACGTACTCAGGAAAACCATGGCGATACTATCCATCAATAGAAGAGGTTGATCAATCGGTTGATATAGGACATAATCCCTCCTTGTTGTTGATGAAAGATGGGAAGATTCATTTTGCCATTGTAAATGGAATGGTTTATAAAATTTAATGACTGGTCTTCAAAAAGGCGAAGCAGAGCTTCTTAAAGCGTATTACATTTAAGCCGGGAGGCTTAAATTGTCGATCTTAAAGAATTATACTTCCTTCCTTAATACTTCCAGCGGTGATTTATTAACCACGTCACGGCTATTATAAATGCCTATTATGACAGTCAATGCAACAATAAGGAAGAATACACCAATAATTGGCAACCATCGGATGTCAAATTCCAATTCAAAGACAAACTTTGCCAAACAGAAACTGCCCACTAAAGCTATCGCAATTCCAGTGATAGAAGACAAACTACCTAGCATGGCATATTCAATGAAATTGATCTTAGTGATCTGGCTTTTAACGGCACCAATGGTTCTCAACAATACGCTCTCTCTGATCCTCTGAAACTTACTCAGGAAAAGAGAACTGATAAGAACAATCAAACCAATTAGTATACTGAAGGCAGCCATAAATTGAATTACATAACTCACTTTGGTGAGAATATCATTCAATGTGATGAGTATCGACCCAAGATCAATGACTGAAACATTAGGAAAAGCTTTTACAACTTCATTCCTGTATGCTGCTGTGGTCTCTGTATCAGGGCTCTTGGTTACCAGGATATTAAATTGAGGAGCATTTTCGAGCACGCCAGTAGGGAAAAGGATAAAGAATCGAGATTCCAAATTACGAAAATCCAATTCCCTGATGCTTCCCACATAAGTAGTGATGCGTGTTCCCTGGACATTCCATACCAACTCATCTCCGAGATCAACATCAAGACCACGTGCATATCTGTCTCCCAAAGAAATAAATATAGAATCTCCGAGTTCCACCTTTCCCACATATTCACCTTTAATCAATTTCTCGCTAGGATCCATGGTCTCCTGAAAGCTTACCCTTGCCTCTCTATTGATGGCCCACCTTCTTGACCTTCTGGTTGTATCAGCTAGCCACTCTTTTTTACTCTTTCCTTTAAATGCTTCCAGGTCCATGGTAACCACCGGCACATTCTGAAGAACAGGTAGGTCATATTTTTCAGTCATATCAACCAACCCGTCTTTCTGGTCCTTTTCAATACCGAATAGAATCATATTGGGTTGATTCCCTGCTCCCATACTGGCGACATTCTCTAATATGAGTCCCTGAATGATGAATAAGGTTGTCAAAATGGCTGTACCCAAACCAATGGATACAATCAACGTCTGTGTCTGATTGTGAGGCCGGTACAGATTAGATAATCCTTGACGGAATGCGAAGTTCCAGTTTCTTGGGAAATACTTTTTTACCGCCCACATAATGAATTTGGATACACCATATAGCACCAGGAAAGCAGCAATTAACCCTCCCGTAAATCCTGCTGCATCTTCTAAATATCCGGTCAGCCTCCACATGAAACCAAAAATTCCCAGGATAATACCCACGTAAATAAATATTCTTACAGGATCTAACTTGCTCGTTTCTTCTTCTACAGATGTGCGTAAAGTCCTTAATGGACTGACTTTTCTGATTGAAACAAGGGGTATCAATGCAAAAAGTGTCGTAATGGCCATACCGACAAGAATCCCCTCACCGATGGCCCTCCAGCTGATATCCATATCAACTTCATAAGGAAGCAAATCCTGGAGAATAAGCGGCAATAATACTTGTATTCCGCTTCCAATAGCAGCCCCAACCAAAACACTTAATAAACCAAGTGAAATGATCTGGGCAAAATATATGGTAA
>JABDLO010000292.1 GCA_013002995.1 Saprospiraceae bacterium
ATGTTCATCGCATATAGTGCTCCAAGATTACCTTTCGTTCCATTTACTGCATTGACTGCCAGTTGAATGGAAGCTTCTTTATCTCTTACAAGATCCCCTTCAAATCTTGACGGTATGTTCAGATAAAGATCAACCTCAGATTCATCGAGCCACGATTCCCCTACTCTTACATCATGATTGTATTGAACCAGGTCAAAGTAGTCTGAGTATTCAAATTTATGGATCAGTAATTTAGAATAGCTGGAATGATCCTGATCTACTATCCCAATCTTAATATTTTTAATTTCATAATCCGCCGCGAAAGGAAGAATGAGCAATTGAATAGCTGGCATAACCAGTATCAATCTCATGATTGCAGGATCTCGTAAAATCTGCTTAAACTCTTTCTTTAGTAAATGTTTCAATGCATTCATGCCAGCCGCGTTTTGAATGATTTCAGGCTGATCGCCAGGAAAAATACTGCAAATCCGGAAAGGATAAAGACTTCTTTTGCTACCGCTTCAATTCCTAACCCTCGGATCATAATATCTGAAATGCAGTAATAGAACCATTTGGACGGAACTAGATTTGATACCAACTGAAGGGGGGTGGGCATATTTTCAATGGGAAACATGAATCCACTCAACATCACGGTCGGTAACATCAGTCCAATAATGGAAACCATCATTGCAACCTGCTGGCTATTGGTCAATGAAGAAATTAGCATCCCCAGCGATAAAGCTGTAATTATAAATATGAAGCTAACAATAAGTAATAAGATCAAGCTACCTTTTATGGGCACACCCAGCAAGAACACACTCAAACCCAATATCAGTGCAAGGATAATATGACTCAGTACCAGATATGGGACGGTCTTGGATAAGACGATGGTTAGCGGCTTTAATGGAGATACAAGAAGGATCTCCATATTCCCCATCTCCTTTTCTTTTACAATAGATACAGAGGTCATCAATGCACAGATGAGCATTAATACAAGGGCCATGACTCCCGGAACAAAGGTATATTCCCCTCTTAACTGTGGATTGTATACCATTCTTGTAAGAATTTCAATATCATACGGTAACTTTTCTCTGTTAAACCACTGATTCTGATGATCTTGAATGATCGCTGAAACATAAGAAATTACAATAGAGGCAACATTAGGGTCAATCCCATCCGTCAGGAGCTGAACCGAGGAATTATTGCCATGCTGAAGGTCTGAATCAAAAGAAGGAGGAAAAATAATTACCATTTTTACTTTCCCGGATCTAATGGATTGTTCCGCACTTTTCTCAGAATAAATCTCTTCAATTACATCAAAGTATCTGCTCTGATTGATGGCTTCAATTAAAGATTGAGACCGGATGTCTTTGGATTGATCATAAACTGCAACCTGTGTATTTTTTACTTCCGTCGACAGAGCAAACCCAAACAGTATGATCTGTACTACAGGGATACCAATCAAAACCAATATGGTGCGATAATCCCTAAGGACATGGTAAAATTCTTTTTTTATGAATGCTAAAGCCTGCTTCATCCTTCCCCTCGCTTTGCATCTCTTGCTAAAATATAAAAGACATCATCCATTGAATCAACACCATACATTTGCCGTAAGGCACCCGGATGATCCAAAGCCTCAATTTTTCCATCTACCATAATGGCTACCTGATTACAATACTCTGCTTCATCCATGTAGTGTGTTGTTACAAAAACAGTAATACCTTCAGCAGAAGCTTCATAAATCATCCTCCAGAATTCCCGTCTTGTGATGGGATCTACACCTCCTGTAGGTTCATCCAGGAATACAACACTTGGTTTATGAATGATGGCTGTGGAAAAAGCCAGTTTCTGTTTCCATCCCAATGGCAATGACCTCACCATGGTATCAGCATCTTCATATAATTCCAGTCGATGCAACAGGTCATCTACTGCATTTTTTAGGTGATCTCCTTTCAACCCATAAATTCCACCATAGAAGTTGATATTCTCTTTTACTTTAAGATCCTCATAGAGTGAAAACTTCTGACTCATATACCCAATCCTTTGCTTCACTTTTTCAGGTTGGGTATTGACATTATACCCAGCAACAACGGCATTACCTGAAGTCGGCTTGCTCAATCCCGTGAGCATACGCATAGCAGTTGTCTTGCCTGCTCCATTGGCTCCCAAAAATCCGAAAATATCTCCCTTTTTCACTTTAAATGAGATCTCATCAACAGCCGTGAAATCGCCAAACTTCTTGGTTAACTCTTTTGCTATGATTGAATATTGATCGTTCATTGTGCCAGGTCATTCATATACTCTAAAAAACAATCTTCAACCGTGGGTAAAACCTCCTCTATAACAATATCAAAATGGCCCATTCCATTTAAGAAATCGTAAACATCTTCTTTATTTCCATCCTTTAGGATTAAATGATGGTATTCTCCAAATGCGTAAGTCCGGTCTGTACCATTGAATCTTTCCAGATCTAATAATAGCTGATACATGTCCGGTGTCTTCACTCCATATAAGGTGTGCGGGAACTGCTTAATGAGGCTGTCCGGTGTTGCAATAGTAAATATCTGTCCTTCCTGAATAAGGGCAATGCGATCACAACGGGATGCTTCATCCATATAAGGGGTTGAGACAAATATGGTAATGCCTTTTTCCTTTAGTCGTTTTAACATACCCCAAAATTCCTTTCTAGACACAGCATCTACTCCTGTGGTGGGCTCATCCAGGAATAAGACTTTAGGCCTGTGGATCAAGGCACAACACAATGCCAGTTTTTGCTTCATCCCTCCTGAAAGTGCACCTGCCCTTCTGGATTCAAACGGTTCTAACTGGACGTATATATCTTCAATTAAATCAAAGTTCTCCTTTATCGTTGATTGAAATATGGTAGCAAAAAAGTTCAGATTTTCTCTTACTGTAAGGTCCTGGTAAAGAGAAAACCGACCCGGCATATATCCAACAATTTTCCTAATTTCTCTATAATCAGAAACTACATCATAGTCTTCCACGGTTGCTCTTCCTTTTTCAGGAATGAGAAGCGTTGTAAGAATTCTAAAAATCGTTGTCTTACCTGCACCATCCGGACCTATCAACCCAAAAAGTTCGCCTTTTTCTACCTCCAGGTGAATATCATTGAGGGCCTCAACATCACCGTAATGATGACTTATATGATCAATCAGAATGCTATTCATCTTCATGGGTTTGCCATCTTACTTCACCATACATTCCGATCTTTATATAACCATCATTCTTAACTTTGACTTTAATCGCGTACACCAGGTTAGCTCTTTCATTTTTGGTCTGAACGGATTTAGGTGTAAATTCAGCTTTATCAGAAATCCACGATATTGCTCCATCATACTCTTTATAAGTATCCTCATCCTGATCTATGTATACTTTGACCCCTTGTCCTACTTGAATCTGTGATAATTGATTTCCATCTACGTAAGCTCTGAGGTACATGGTCGACAAGTCAGCCATTCTGAATAATGGCTTGCCGATATTTACAAATTCGCCTTTATAGGCATACTTGGATAATAAAGTACCATCCACTCTTACTTTTACATCAGCCTTTTGCATTTGATTCTCGATTAACGACTTTTGTTTTTCTAACGGCTTTTTTTCACTTGAAATGCCGCGGTTCTGAATGGCTACCTGGTCCTTTGCAGATTTAATCTGAGCATTGATGATGACCTTATTGGTTTCTGCAGCTTCGAGTTGTTCATTTAGAATTTTTAGTTGTCCTTCAACATCATCCATTTGCTTCTCTGTGGCTGCCTTGGCGGCAAATAAGTCCTGAATTCGCTTTTCTTCTTTTAGTAATACTTCGCGTTGTGTCTGCAATACCTTAATATTGGCATCAGCTGCAATCAATTGTTGTTCCAGGACTGTAATTTGAGGTCTCGCATTTAACTGCTTATCGCCAATCGCCTCTATCGTTGCGTCAATCTGTTGTTTTTGGATTTCCATATCTGTTACATCAACCACTACCGCAATATCTCCTTCAGCTAATTGATCCCCCTCTTCAGCATTAAAGGACTCTATGATGCCATTTACTTCTGAGGAGACGACGATTTCTGTAGACTCAAATACTCCTGAAGCGTCCATCCCATCTTCGATATCATTGCAGCCGTTTGAGCTTATAAGGATACCCAGAAAGATCAACTGTAAGATTTTCCTATTCATCATGGTAATAAATTATAGTGGTGGATTAATTGGTATTGACTTTTTAGCCTTCTTATTTTTGCCATCTCAAGATTAATTCTGGCTGTATATTCGTCATTGATTTTTGAAATGTAGTCTGCTGTATTGATTACTCCATTATCCAGTTGGGCTTTAGCAACTTCTGAGATGGTTGAGCGTAATTCTACAAGTGTATTGTTAACTTCAATGAGGTCCTCTTGCACTTCAATATGATTTTTGAATTGGACTTCTGCAGCTCTCCAGTTCCTGTCATACATTTCTTTTTGAGCATTGATCTTTTCTTTATTCAAGAGTAAGACCTGGCGGTCATTTGCTTTTGAATATAGATTTGAGAATTTCCAGTTCAGCCTCAATCCTACTATATAATATTCTGATAAAGAATTATCAAGGAAGTTTAATCCCGGGCGACCCAGGCCCAACTGACCGAATCCTGCAATTTGTGGTTTTGATTTTGTATCATCAATTTTCTTTTTCGCGTCCAATGCCAGGGATTGTTGATTCAGTAATTTATGAAATAGCAGATCTCCACTCTTTTCTTCAGAATTCATATCGACAGCAGGTTGTATGAATGTGGCTCCCAGTGAGAAGTCCTGACCAACAATGATCGATAAGGCCTGGATGGCCGTTCTTCTCATATTGAGAATCTTTGCTACTTCCTGTTCTAGTTGTAAAAGTGCTGCATCGAGTTCACTCAATTCTGATTCTAAAACTACCCCGTTTTCGACACCTGCTTGAAGAATACTTCTCCTTGCTTCCAATACTTCAGCTTGCAGCTCAATGGACTTTAACACCTGTTCTGACTCCAGGATGGAGAAATACAAACCAATCACTTCTCCTTTAATTTGATCCAGGTTCATCAGAGACCTGGTTTCTTCTATTTGTCCTTGCATCCTGACAGCATCTTTTACCGCAGAGATGCTGCCTCCATCATAAATAAGCTGACTGACTTCAGCCTGTGCTTTATATTGAAATTGATCCACGCTTGGGATATCAATACCCGGCACTTCAGCATTAAATGAAGTGACATCCGACTGGTAAGTAGATTGAGCGGTAAAACCCAATTGAGGGCGCCATGCATGGGAGATATTTTGCTGATTAAGATCTGTGGTTCCCCTATTCAACCTAATTATTACGGATTCAGGAGATTGTTCCTCAAGGAGGTTCAATACCTCTTCAATCGTGGTTTGTGCAGAAACATAGAAACAGAGGCAGAATAATATGAATGTTAGGATTGTCTTCATTGGTCCCTTTTTATGAATAGGTCATTAATAATCAGATCAGCTACGGTACGCTTCCTGGTTTCAATCATGCTTTTATAATTAAGGTCATCCTTATCAAGTAAAAACTGGAGAATGGGTCTTGCGATGAATGGATAAATGCACATGGACATGATGTTGATTAATAATTCTTCGAATTTAATGGGGCGGATATGGCCTTGATTAACTTCCTGCTCCACTATATTCTGGAATAATTGTATCATCTGTTTTGGTCCTCCCTCTTCAAACACTTCTTCTAGTATTGCAGGATTTTTCCCAGCTTCATTCAGGACGAATAATGGCAGTGATGGGAATTGGGATATGATTTCAATTTCGGTTTCGATGAATGATCGAATCTTATTTTCAAATGATTTATTGGCGGACAAAATGATACTGAATGCTCCGAAGAGCTCCTTTACTTTCTTTCTAAAGATGGTCTCAAACAAATTCTGCTTACTCCGATAATAGTAATGAACCATTGCCTTATTAACTCCTGCTTCATCAGCAATCTCCTGCATTCGTGCACCAGCCAGTCCTTTTTCTGTAAAGACTTTAATGGCCGCATCCATTATCTTCTCTTCTGTAGAGAATTCTTTTGATTCAATATCAACCATATAGTTTAATTAAATGGTTTAACCATTTGGTTAGAGGCAAATGTAAGTGATTTATCTTTACCAGTCAAATCTTTTTTTGAATTAAAACCATCCCTCTTAAATATGTGTTTCTAAGCGTCCTGGTTTAAACTTTATTTGATTGCAGAGACTATGCCTCGAGTTTATAAGTAAGTCCAGGTTTAATAAAATTGCTATTGTAGATTCCTCAATTACTTCCCTAAATACTTTAACCAATTGGATCAAAAGAATCGAATCCAGAGCCTTCATAAATCAGGTGTAAGGGAATTCTATTTTATCACTGAAATTCATATTTATTAGTTTTACTGACTGAGGTCATCTTAATATCCTATTCATATCACTCACCTTATTTTCAGGATTTCATTATTTTGGAACATTAATAAAACTGAACACAAATATCAATGATCGTTAAAGAAATCATCAACACCCCCGTAGCTACCCTAAATCTAGATGCAGATGTGGCTAGTGCCAGAGATCTTATGACATTAAAAAAAATCAGCTGTGTACCTATTGTACATGTGCATGGCGATGACGTGGAAATAGAAGGAATTGTATCATTTCATGACCTGGTAGGAGTATATGATGATACCGTTCCTGTGTCACAAGTAATGACCAGAAAGATCTATGCAGTCACTCCCGATACTTCAATCCAAAAAGCAGCAGAGGTTATGATCGAAAAGAAAATACATCACCTCGTCGTTATGGATGGAGAAGAATTGGTTGGGATCATCAGTGCATTGGACTTTGTAAATCTGATTGCTATAGGCGCAGAGGTTTAAAAAACCCTTATTTATCAGATGTTAATTCATAGAGGATCAGATTATCATGAACTCACCTTTATGGTAACATTCATGTTTCTCAAATCTTTAACTAATTCATTTTCATCAATAACTCTACCCATGAGGTAGATACCAGATTTTTGAATATCACCATTGACGTATTGCTTAATAAGTGCATACATGGCCTGAGCAGTCAATAAGTACCCGTCGTTAGATTTTAAATGGATTCTGGAAGTTTCATTGGAATCTTCCTTTCCTTTTGCTATAGCGATCATCTCTACTTTAGGCAATTTTTCTTTCAATGTTTTAGAAAAATGGTAGAGCATCCAGGAGCATACATTCTCACTAAGTTTTATATTAATCTTACCTAGTATGACAGAAAGTGTAAAGACGACATAATCAATAAACCAATGGAACCCTGCCACATAGGTTCCAGCATTTTTTAACCCCAATTCTTGATCAATCCCATAGATTTCTGGCATATTTAATGGATAACAGGCTTTCTTACCAAAATCAGGGCTGAATTCCATAGATGGAGCATTGGTATATTTTGCTTTCTTCCACACTCCATCAATCAACAGCAAGGGTTTTGTCTTATTTACCTCATAGAATATCTCCTTAGTAGATTCAGCATTATCAAATACAGGTGCCATCGCCATAAATACATTCGCCTCTATTGGAGCTTCTAAACTAGAACAGGCCATTTTCATCATAGGTAAAATCATTCCGGGATGAAATCCTCCCTGAGTAATAAAGATCCTGCCATCTTCATTCACTTGCTGCTCGTACTTTCTAAGTTGACTCGCGACATCTTCCCGGACCAGAATGTCCATGAGATCCACCTTTTGTTGAATTGCAATTCTCGCTATTGCTTCCATGCAATCAGGAATGGTGGCTGTAATTACAGCCAGATCAACTCCTTCCATTCCTGCATGCAATGATCTTGCTGAGTTGGCTTCCAACTCTCTAAATTGGATTGTTGCGTGGGGGTATTTTGCAATTATTTTCTCTCGAAGCGCCTCTCCTTTTTCTTGATTCCGACCACCAATAATGATATTATGAATCCCTTCTTGAGCTAATATTTCTACCAGGTTTTTCCC
>JABDLO010000295.1 GCA_013002995.1 Saprospiraceae bacterium
ATACCATAGATATTTCTTCTCTTCAGGCATTTGAGAGGACAGGTACTTTAGTGAAGAACACTGGGGACACTAATGATGATTTTGTATTTGGTGCATCCCAACTTCCACCGGCTGGTAATTTTACTGAGAAACTAATGTTTTATGAGTCTGTATCCGGGGCATTTAGAGTGGGTGAAGTAAATAATTCTGATGCTTTTACACCTTCAATGCTAGGAAGTTCTTCATTTGCCGCTGGTTATGAAACTAAAGCAGAGGGTGACTACGCTGCCTCATTTGGATTTCAGTCTTCTGCAAGTGGAGACAGAAGCATGGCAATAGGCTATAATACCAAAGCAGAAGCTTTCGCAAGCTTTGCAATAGGGCGATTCAATGTGGGTGGCGGAACTGGCACAAGTTGGTCTTCAGGCCAGCCATTATTTGAAATCGGAAACGGAACGTCAAGTGGATCCACATCCAATGCTTTCACAGTACTCAAAAATGGTCAGACTGGAATCGGTACCCATACCCCTGAGGAAGCTTTATCAGTGGTTGGAACCATAAGGGGGGCATTGGAAGAAGCTGAAACCAATTTTATAGAAATGGGACACGGAGGTAGCAATGCCTTCATCAATGCTGATGGAAGTGGGAATTTAGATATTAGACACTCTGATGCCAATATTATGACCCTTGGTTCTAACCTTAAAGTAGGAATAAGAACGAGTAGCCCTGAGTCCGACTTACACATCAAACACATCAACAGTGGATCTTCCGGAGGGTTTAAATTAGAAAATACAGCCACCAATGAGTTTGGAAGATTTTATGTTTCAAGTGGTAACGGCCATTTAAGATTGTATATGGATACGATAGGAATAGCGGGAACTTTTGATGATGTTTCAGGAGTGTACGCAACACCAAGTGACCGCCGTCTAAAAGAGAATTTTGAAGAAATACCATTTGAATGGAATTTATTCAATCAATTGATTCCGCTGATCTATGAGTATAAATCTGACGCAGGTAATGAAAAGCATATTGGAATGATTGCTCAGGATGTGCAAAAGATTTACCCACAAATGGTGACATATGACAAGATGGATGATAGTTACCATATGGATTATTCTGTTTTTGGAGTTATTGCCATCAAAGCTGCCCAGGAATTGAAGAAGGAGAATGAAGATTTGAAGGCTCTACTTGCCAGCAAAGACAATAAGACTGCTGAGTTGGAATCCAGGTTGGAGAAAATTGAAAAGATGCTGATGAAGTCTTTGAAAGTGGATG
Organism: Saprospiraceae bacterium; assembly: GCA_013002995.1. GTDB lineage: Bacteria > Bacteroidota > Bacteroidia > Chitinophagales > Saprospiraceae > JABDLO01. The sequence continues at coordinate 1,255 of JABDLO010000295.1, forward strand.
AAACTACTGAAGAATAGACTTTATTTGGTGATGGTAGACAGATCTCGCACGGGGACGCGCGAGATAACTTTGTTGTTACACGCGTCCCCGCGTGCAATGATATGGGTACCGATTCAGCTAAACACTTTCCCAGGTTGGCTAAGATTGAGGCATTTCTGTCACAATCTGGTAAAGGAAGTGATACTGAGGATGAGTGATTTTGTATTGTTAGATATTGTATGAGTTGTAAAAATATCAGTTGTAGTAAAATCCTGACAGGTTTCTCAACACTGCCAGGGATCGATTTGGTTAGTACTTTAACTCATCAACTGTGTTAAAGAAAATATACGGCATATGGGTGATTTTTACGAGGGTCTGGAATTCTACATTTGTTTTAATAAAATGAATACATCATGAAACGAATATCAGCCATAGTAATTTTTTTATTGAGTTCAATATATTGTTTCATCAATGCCCAGAATGTAGGTATCGGAACAACTACACCTCTTGAAAAATTACATTTAAAAGGGACCTTGTTGATTGACAAAAACTCATCTTCAACGGCATCTCACTTGATTCTTAATGAGACACAGGATGACTTTTCAAGGTTAAGATTTCAAAATTCAAGTACTTCAAATTATTTTTTGATAGCGGCCAAGTCCCAAGAAGATCCATCGGATGCAAGATTTAATATTTTCAGTAATATTAATGGAAATCTTTTATCGATAAGGGGGAATGGAAATGTAGGTATTGGAGTTGGAAGCCCTTCTGCTGCTTTGCAGGTAAATTCAAGATTTGGAGCTGATCTATTAAGAATCCAAAGAGACAACTCAACCAAACTCAGAGTATATGATAATAATGCTATGGTCTTTGGTTCTAATTGGGGTGAAAATCCACCCTCTGGAGTATTTAGGTTTAATACACCCAATATGTTTATTGGATTTGATGGAAATCATGTACCCACTGAAAGATTGGAGGTGGATGGAAAGGTAAGGTTAGATGGATTGTTAATGCCTGTAGGTCATTTCAAAGATTATGTGATGACCAGTGATGCAGACGGTGAAGGGTATTGGGCGGCTTTACCTGTAGACCAAGTGGATGATGCTGATGCTAGTCCATCCAATGAACTTCAGACCATTAGCAAGTCTGGAAATACAGTAACCTTATCCAATGGTGGAGGATTTTTCATTGATGATGATACAGACGCAGATGCTAGCCCAAGTAATGAGTTACAGAATTTAGCATTAAGTGGCAATACTCTAAGTATTACTAGTGGCAATTCTGTAATACTTCCAACCGGTGGTGGATCTGGAACATTAATTCAAGATCCTTCCGGAAATGAGCTAGTTGATGCGAATAGGCCTTCTACATATCCCCAAGTAATAATGGATATTCAAGGAACTGAGTCATTCATTTTTAATAGAGCTAGTGGAGGATCAACATTAACTTTTAATAATTCAAACAAAAATGTTGCTATATCTGGGTTTTTATCGCCTACTTTCAGTGGGGCATTGGATAATGTGTCAATAGGAAATGCGGTACAAGCCACGAGTATTACCGGTGAAAGGAATGTGGTATTAGGAGTTCATACTTCTTCTAATTATTCAGGAGATGACAATATAATGATAGGGAATATTGCAGGAGCAGCAAGTACAACGAGATTTCGAAATGTAATTATTGGTCCAAATTCTGGTCAAAGTATTACTGGAAACAACAATGTGTGTATTGGCTATCAAACCGGGAATGGTATTGGTCAACAGAATGTATATATTGGTGAATTGGCAGGTTCTAATGGCAACAGGAATAGGGGTGGCGCAATAGGATATCTGGCTTCGACTACGGCATCTGATCAATATGTAATTGGCAATATAAATACTGTTGAAATAGGAGGATATGAACCATGGTCCAATTTATCTGATGGTCGATTTAAAATTAATGTAAAAGAAAATGTTCCCGGTCTTGAATTTATTAAAGCATTGAGACCCGTTACTTATAATATTGATGGTGAGGCAGCCGAACTATTTATAAGAGGGAGTGAAGATTTTAATAAGCTGGATCTTGGTTACAAAAAAGATCTGAAAAAAGGAAAAACAAAAATAGAGACAGGTTTTATTGCTCAGGAAGTAGAATCTGCAGCTGAGATATTAGGTTATGAATTTGACGGAGTTAAAAAACCTCAGAATGATAATGATCCTTATGCATTGGCTTATTCGACATTTGTTGTTCCTCTGGTAAAAGCAGTTCAGGAATTAAGTGAAAAAGTTGAAGCTCAAAGCCTGGAGATACTTGCATTGAAGGAAGAACTAAATCTAACTAAAAATCTTGCTTCAAAAAATTAGAATTTAAGCAGTTTTTACATCATCTAAGGATGAAGTTTTTATAGGAAATTTTAAAGAAATGTTAGTTCCATTTTCATTATCAATGGACACATCCCCTTTCAACTTTTTGCTGAAGGAATGAATCAGCTGCATTCCAAGTGTCTTGGACCGCCTGGGTATCTCAGTAAATGGGATACCTTTGCCGTCATCACTTACCGATAAATTCAGGTGGCCATTGGACTTATTGATACTCAAATTTATGTTACCCCTTTCTTTATTTTCAAATGCATATTTTAAAGCATTACTGATCAGCTCATTGGTGATCAATCCCATTGGAATAACCGTATCAACATCAAGTTCAATATCATCAACATCACTATTGATATGAATGTCTTTGTCACCGACTTGATATGTGCTGACCAGATTCTCTACCAGATCTTCAAAGTAAGGTTTGATTTTAATATTCTTCAGATTTTCATTCTGATACAAATTGCGGTGAAGGATGGACATGGATTGTACCCTGGACTTTCCGGTATTGATTGCATCCAATGCTGTGTCATCATCTACATACTTTGATTGCAATGTCAGAAGGGAAGAAACGACTTGGAGATTGTTTTTAACCCGGTGGTGTATTTCTTTCAGTAGTACTTCTTTTTCCTGATTGGCTTTCGTGATAACTCTATTTTGTTCTTTTGTTTTCCGGAAAAGACTGAATACCCATAATAACAATCCTCCAAAGATAACCAGGCCAATTCCCATCCCGATGAGTCGTTGATTGGAAGCTTTTAATTTTACTTGTGCAAGCTCATTCTGGGTGTTGAGAAGGTCGATTTCATATTCTTTCTCTTGAGTGAGATACTTGGTTTCCATTTCACTTCTTAGGCTTGCGTTTTCCTCTGATACAAGAGTATCCCTCAACTCCTTAAATGCAAGCAACGATTGATAAGCTTTTCCGTATTGGCCGGTCTGACTGTACACTTCTGACCACAATTCATGATTTCTGGCCATTTGTTCTGAATCAGCTTCAGTATCAATGTCTTTCCTGATTTTTTTTAATTCGGATTCCGCCCTTCGTGGAATTCCAGCGTTTAGATATGTGAGTGCCAGCCCCTGATAAAGGTTGATCTTAAATGGATTCTGAAGGGATCCGGATTCAGGCATGGCAATCACTTTTTCAAATTCTTCCCTTGCTTTTTCAAACATTTGCATGTCTCCATAAGCAGCACCCCTGGCCACACCACATGTGACTACATCCATCGAACTACCTATTGCTTCATAAAGAGCTTGTGCCTGGTCCAGCGATTTGATGGCATTTTCAGGCTCCTTAATATTGGCATAGGATGCTGCCTTGTTGTATAGGTTATTGGCCATTCCCATGGTATCACCAGCTGCTTTTCTAAGAGCATATGATTGGTCATAAATGACAAGTGCTTCTTCATATCGGTCCATCATCCTGTAAAAAATACCCAGATTGTTGAGTAATCTTGACCTACGGTCATCCATGCCATGTTCCTGACAGATTTCAACCGCGTCAATATAAGGTTCAATGGCCTTGCCTATCAATCCCTGTCGGTAGTATACTACTCCCAGATTGGTAAGGAAATCGACTTTTAATCCCGGTTCAAGACTAAGGGAATCTATTAATCTTAATCCTTTATTTAACCTGGTGAATGCTTCATCGTATTTGTCTACCCTGGGGGCTATAGAACCTATAGCTCTATAGGAAACTATCTTCCCGTGAGTGTAGTTAAGTTCATCGGCCAATTCAGCTGCCTCATTCAGAAAATAGTATGAACTATCAAGGTCTGAATTCATATATGCCTTCCC
>JABDLO010000337.1 GCA_013002995.1 Saprospiraceae bacterium
ATTTCAGACTGTCCGCAATGATCATTTTCTTCTCCCGCATCCTGGGCTTGATCATCACATTGATCAAGGTGTCAGATTCTCCGTGAAGTCTTTCAACCAGTGTGGTATCTACAGTCCGGATCATCGTCTGAAAGATAGAATCCTTCACCTCCTGGCTCGCTTCACCAAAATGATAATAGAACTCTTTCTGTAAAGCAGATCGCTCATCATAGTAGGAATTGTATAACCAGAAGCCTATAAATCCTGATAATATGACCAGACTTGAAATCGATAATATGTGACTACTGTGCCATTTCATTTCAACAAAAGTAGGATGAATCAAAGGATTCTTCCATCCATTTAACTTTAATTAACCTAACATCTATTATTATTAACCTCCCAAATATCACTTAATGAAGTCAGTCGCCCTCCAAAGGTTTAAACAAAACGGTCCATTAATCTTATGGAGTATGATCGGTATTGTATTGCTCATTGAAATATTAAGAGATGCCGGAAGAGGAGGAGATTTCATTGGATACGTTTACTCCGGTGACCTGGTATTGAACAAGCAGAATATTTATTCTGACCCATTGAATACCTGGCCCCCATTCTTTTCAATATTCAGTGTCCCCATAGCACTACTTGACCAGGTGAATGGTTATTTATTGCGACTCATATGGTTGGCTATAACGATCATCGCATTTTTTGATCTGGGAAATCGTCTATTTAAGATGATCCCTGCCTTGAAAGGAATTAACTATAGGAACAGTTATCATATTGCGATCATCATTGTTCCTTTCCTGATATCATTCCGTTACTTGCTGGATAACCTGGCCAATATTCAGATCAACATTTTTATGTTATGGCTAGCAGTGATAGCTCACGAAGCATTATTAAAAAAGCATATGGTAAAAGCCGCATTTCTGCTTGCCCTGAGTATTTCCTTGAAGGCATACACCATATTCATTCTGTTTTTCTACCTGTACAAAAGGCTAGGATCTATGGTTTTGTGGACTTTATCATTCCTGGTTCTCCTAAATTGCATACCATTCATTGTATTTGGTTACGAAATGACCATCCATTATTATGACATCTGGTGGAATGAAATTGCCTCAGTCCCTCCAACGGTCCATCACAAGAACCAATCAGTATTCGGAGCCATGCAGCGGTTCCTTACCGGAAAATTTCCAGGACATCATTTCTATGTGAACCTGGTAGAATGGACCCCTGAGTTGGCAAAAAAGATAAGTTACATCATAATAACCCTGGCAGCCATTTTCCCGGCATTCCTCTTCAGAAAGAAAACGACCGATTACACCTTGACTTATGAATGGATATTTGTACTTACCGCTGTTCCAATCCTTTCTCCACTTTCTTGGAAAGCATACTTCATCTTCCTTTACCCGGCATATTTAATCCTTTACCATTATATTTTTCCCAGGAATCAAAATTCCTCAGGTATTTCTCTAAGGCTAAAAGTTTTCTACTGGATTTCCGTAGGACTAACTGTCCTCTCTACTGAAGCAATTGCCGGAGATGAATGGTCCGATCGATTAGAATCTTTATCCGTCATAACCATAGGGACTGTCATCTTATTGGTGCTACTTATGATGCTTTACAATCGTATCAATAGACTTACGCCAAATGTGATTAACCATAATTAACTTTCCATCCATTATAATTAACTTATGCTTTCATAAGTGCTTTTTAAATTTGTTCTATTAAATTACATTAATGACATCTAATAATAGTACTATGAAATCTATATTCACTTTATTGATATGTTTCCTTAGCCTTCAATTCATATTCGGTCAATCCGGAGTAATCAAGTATACTGAGAACCGTCAGATGAAAATTGAGCTTCCAGACGGTCAGGAGCACCTGGCTGATCTCCTTCCTTCATTCAATAGTTCTGTGAAGCAGCTTTCTTTTACAGCCTCAGAATCGTCTTTTATTGATGTTTCAGAGGACCAAAAGCACTCCATGGAAAATGAAACCTCTGAAGGAACCATGAAAATAGAAATCAAACGATCCGCTTCAGAAGGAAATTATTATAAGAACCTGGATGACAACATGTCCATTGAAAAGAAAGACTTAATGGGAAAATACTTCATCGTTGAAGAAGAAATTGAATCCCCAAAATGGAAGATGTTAAATGAGCAAAAGCAGATCCTGGATTACATGTGCATGAAAGCAAGCATGGAAACTGAAGATGGAATGACTACAGCATGGTTTACTCCACAGATCCCAATCTCCAACGGTCCTGATAAATGGGGTGGCCTTCCCGGTATGATCCTGGAACTGGAAGTTCATGATGGTGAAATAACTTATACTGCCTCCTCAATTGAAATGAAAGAAGAAGTAATGGTCAATAAACCAAAAGATGGCAAGAAAGTCTCACCTGAAGAGTATGAAAAGATCCGCGAAAAGAAAATGAAAGAGATGGAAGAAATGTATGGAACAAAGTCTAAAAATGGAGGAGTTTTTATCATCAAAGGATAGCCTGTCATTGAGCTAAACTTATTACTATTTCTTAAAACCATTGTTACTAATTCTACTAATACTTCACTCATGAAGCAGGTTATTCTTTTTCTCTTTATCATCTTTTCCATTAGCCTTCAGGCTCAGGATAAGTATATCGTACAAGGTGTTGTAAAGGACTCACTTGATATGCCCTTAATGGCAGCTACTACTGTTGTCATCAATCCCCAGGACTCTTCCATGATCACCTTTGGAATAACGGATGGCCAGGGAAATTTCATGCTAAGAAATGTTCCGATCGGGACCCACGCGCTCCAGATCACCTACATTGGTTATGGAACCTTCCAGCAAATTATTAAAGCTGAAGGGACAACCAAGAGAATAAACCTGGGTACCATAAAACTATCTCCTGACAATAATCTGCTGGAAGAGATTGTGGTCAAGGCCAAACATGTACCCATTGTAATAAAAAAGGATACCATTGAGTACAATGCAGACGCTTTTAATACCAGGAAAAGTGACGCAGTGGAAGACTTATTGAAAAAGCTTCCTGGTGTCGAAGTAGAACGTGACGGAAACATTAAGGTGCAGGGAGAAGATGTTGAACAAGTCCTGGTAGACGGAAAAGAATTCTTCGGAGACGACCCCAAGATTGCTACTCAGAATTTACCTGCTGAAATTGTCGACAAGGTCCAGGTCTTCGATAAACAATCGGAGGAATCTGAATTCTCAGGTATTGACGATGGAGATAAGGCTAAGACGATTGACTTAAAACTTAAAGAAGATAAAAAAGCAGGAATCTTTGGGAATGTTTCAGCCGGCTATGGAACCGATGACCGATACACAGGTAAGTTGCAATTGAACAAGTTCTCATCTAAGATGCAAGCCTCACTCCTTACCAATATCAACAATGTAAATAATATCGGATTCTCTATTATGGACATGATGGATGTAAATCCGGGTGCAGCCATTAAAATTATGTCAAGTGATGGGTCATTCCTCAATTTCGGTGGAGGCGCACAAGGAGATAATACATCTGCGTCTTCAGGACTCAATTTTAATTATGATTTTTCAAAGAATTTCAAGCTCAGATCATCCTATTTTTACAATTACCTGGATACCTATCTGGAGGAAAACAGGGTCACTGAAAACTTCCTCCCTGACATCAATTACCTCACAGAAGAAGATAATATACAGGAAAATAACAACCAGGGCCATAGAGTGAATGCTTCTATTGAGTATGACATTGATAGTACTACAGAGCTAAGGGTGCGATCAGTATTTAACCTGGAAGACAGAGAAAATGCACTGGCATCTATGACCAGTAATTCTCTGGAAGATATGACGCTCATTTCATCAGCGATTCAGTCCAACAATGAAATGTCAGACAACCTCAACTTCAATGGTAGGGCTACATTAAGGAAAAGACTTCGTAAGAAAGGGAGATTAATGAAGGGAGAATTCAGATACATACGAGAGCATCAGGATAATGATTGGTTGATTGATAATACTTTTTCAGATATTTCCCTGGGAGCACGTACTTACCAGGAGCAGATAGGAAGAGAGCGGAGCAATACGCTCAGTGGATTTTTATCATATACTGAACCTCTTACTCCTAAGCAACTCCTTACTTTCACAGGTGCTGTATCATCCAATTCAGGCGTACAAGACCAGGACTTCTATGATCTTGATCCCTTTGGTGATGCTAGGGTTTTCAACCAGGACCTGAGTGATTTATATGAAAAAGGATATGATATCATGTCCCTGGGAACGAATTACAGATTGATAAGAAAAGATTTTAACCTCACATTTGGAGGCACCTTCCAGGCTTCTCATTTAAAAGGATACAACCGGGAAATTACGCTTGTAGATAGAAAATTTAATTTTTTCTTGCCTACAGCAGGAATGGAAATTGAATTGGATAATGGAAGAGTAGATCTAAGGTATAATACCAATGTCAGGGAACCATCATTGTCTCAATTACAACCTATTGTTGACAATAGGAATCCTTTATTCGTTTATGCAGGAAACCCCAATCTCGACCCTACCTACAATCACCGCCTGAACGTCAGCTTCAACACCTATGACCAGTTCAACTTTAGGTCTGTATTTGGTTACCTGAGTGCAACATATTCAACTGACTTTATTACTACATCTCGCATAGTCGATGAAAACTTCATCACAACCCTGCTTCCTGTAAACGTTGACAACAATTTCAACTTGACAGGCTCCTTGTCTTATAGTACTCCTTTGGGATGGGTTCCTCTAAAGACCAGGATGGGCATCAACGCCGAGTACAATGATGGTGTAGCATTCATCAACAATGTAGAAAATGAAAACATTCGTAAAGGAATAGGCACCAACCTTCGATTGGAAAACAAAAGCAAAGATCATTTTGATGTCAGCCTCAAAGGAAGCATAAACTATACCTTCTCAGAGTTTTCACAATCTGAAGATTTTAACACTGCTTATGTAAATACCGGGTTAACTTCAGCACTGGAAATATATCTATCAGAGAGTTTTTCAATTGGAACTGATTATCAATGGTCCAGATATTCCCAGGAGAACTTCTCTACCACTCAGGATGTAAAGATGTGGAATGCATTTGCCTCCGTCACATTTGGCGAAAGCCAGAGATTGACCTTCGATATAGAAGTGAATGATATTTTAAATACAGGAATCAATGTAGATAGAAATGCAACACCTCAATCGATCAGTGAAGCACCACTTCTAATCTTGGAAGATATGGGATCCTGAAGATGACCTATTTTTTATCTGCCTTTAAGCCAAAAGGTCGCTTTAATGTACTCCATAATTGATGGAATATTGCGTATCTTAACTCGCTAAAGAAGAACCGTGTTAAGATGCAGAATAATCTAGCAATAGCATACATTCAATACAACATTCAATGGAAGGACAGAGAAGCCAATCTTAAGGCATATGATCAGTATCTCAGTACACTTACCTTTACTCCCGATCTGATCCTTCTTCCCGAGACATTTAATACTGGGTTTTGTATCGATGATATTGAAATTGCTGAATCCATGAGCGGGCCATCTATCCTGTGGATGAAAAAGAAAGCAGCAGAAATCGGATCTGTTATCGGAGGTTCAATTTTCCTTGAAGAAAACGGGAAGTATTATAATCGATTTTTATGGGTTGAGCCTGACGGCAAATGTACTTACTACAATAAGAGGCACCTTTTCAGCATGGGTAGAGAGCATGAGCTATTCACTCCGGGACTTAACAGAAAAGTAGTTGAATTAAATGGTTGGAAGATCTGCTTGAATATCTGTTATGACTTGAGGTTTCCGGTATGGACTCGAAATGACCTGGGTTATGATCTCTTAATATTTATTGCCAACTGGCCCAAACCAAGATCCAATGCATGGAGAGATCTGCTTAAAGCCCGTGCCATCGAAAATATGTCCTATTGCATTGGTGTCAATAGGGTCGGACTCGATGGATATGGACACGACCACCAAGGTGACAGTGCTTTCATTTCACCTCTCGGGAAGGTAATCTATACAAGTAAAGACACTTGCGAGATAGCCAAGTATGAATTGTCGTCAGAAGATTTAATTAAAACCAGATCCACACTACCCTTCCT
>JABDLO010000378.1 GCA_013002995.1 Saprospiraceae bacterium
GTGTACGACCAGTGGACTCGCATATAAATTGCCGGGTCGAGTGGGTGATTCTCCCATTATCGGTGCAGGATTGTACATCGATCAGGAAGTTGGAGGAGCAGTAGCAACCGGTCTAGGTGAAGAAATCGTAAAAGCATCAGCCTGTTCCATTACGGTAGAATTAATGCGACAGGGGAAGTCTCCTGAGGAAGCATGCAAAGAAGTTATTACCAGGATTATGAAAAAGGTGAAAGACGTAAAGAATACACAAGTCAGTATCCTTGCTTTAAATAAAAATGGAGAATATGGCTCTTACTCCATATATGCGGGGTTTGATTTTGCCTTACACGATGGCGATAGCAGATCTGTCCCGGGGTCATACTTCAAGGAATGGTCTGATTAAAATCCCCGTATAAACCACCGCCTAGATCGCAGGTAATAAATACAGACAATGAGCATAAACAGCCAGTATATGATCTCAGAGCCCCATGCCCATCCAAGACCCCAATAATTCATTTTTAAAGCATAAAAGACATAGATTACATATATAACTGTTCCAGCGACTTGTATTTGCAATCCAATATTGGTGTAGCCAGTTCCCATTAGGCCGTTCATATAGATGGCTCCGACAGAGAATACTAAAAGGACTACTAACAATACTGGCATCAGTGGATCAATTTCCAAGAGTAATAGAGGGTCACCCTGCCCGAATAATATAGTAAGGAAGAAGTTAGGGAAAACCACAAATGGCAAGGTTATCACCAATGTGATCAGGAAATCCAGTTTGGCAGTTTTAAAAATCAGAGGTAAGACTGCTTGTCTCTTTTTCATTCCAATGAAATTACTGACCATGGTATTGATACCCGCGGAAAGTCCCCAGCAGGGAATACTCAAGATGAGGTAAAGGTTTCTAAGAATATTAGAAATCTCTAACTCTCGTGCTCCTATATTTTCAATCAAGGAGAAGAATATAAACCAACTACCTATACCCAGGACGGATTGCACAACAACAGGAGAAGATGTTTTAAATACTTGCTTCACCCAATCCATTTTTAGATGATGGATGTGTAAGAGCTTAAACTGACGATTTTCTTTGTCATATACCATGTACACCACAAAAGCAATGAAAGCAATGATTTCTGCGATGGTACTTGCTATACCAGCTCCGGCAATTCCTTTGGATTCAATTCCAAAAGCACCAAATATGAAAACATAATTGAGAAAGACATTAACTATGGTCAGAATGATGGTGTCATAAATGATAAACTTAGTCCGTGCGATTCCTGTATACAGTGCAATGAGACTCACCCCGATATAGCTGAAGAATATTCCGAAACTACGTGGCTTTATATAGTCGATGCAATACCTGAATATTTCCTCAGACTTGATGAATAAAGAGAAAAACCATTCACTCCCGAATTGCATAAAAAGAAAGAGAACAGAAGCCATGGCCAATTCAAAGATGAGTAATGCCTGAAAATAGTATCCGACTCCTTTGAAGTTTCTTTCTCCATATTTACGGGCAATCAAGATCTGTCCTCCTCTTGAAAATCCATACCCTATAGATGCAATGATTAGATAAAATACACCTATAATACCGATTGCGGCAAATTCAATTCCACTTCTATAACTTAGAAATATATTGTCACATAAAACAATGATATTCTGAGCAGCACTACCCAACATAATGGGGACTGAGATGGAAAGTATTTGTTTATATGAAGTATTTAGTCTCACTCCTGGGTAAATATGATATGCTCAATTCAAAGGACAATTTAACTCATTATCCTGTCAATAATAAGCTCTTAATGCCTTTTATGAAAGATTGTTTAATTAACCTTCTATGAACGTAATGTTCAAAAGGCTTTTTCGTTTATTTGTGATCTTTAAAAGACACAATTACATGAAATTGAAAGCTCCAACCCTTAGGAAAGAATCAAAGGTAATTACAGCCCATGGGCACGATAGAGTGGATCCATATTATTGGATAAGGCTCTCTGATGAACAGAAAAATGCTGAGACAAAAGATGAGGTTACGAAGGAAGTTGAAAAATACCTGAATGAAGAGAATGAGTATACCAGCAAGATGCTTACCCATACGGATGACCTCCAGGAAACCTTATTCAATGAAATCATCGGAAGGATCAAACAGACGGATATGTCTGTACCCTATTTAGATAATGAGTATTTCTATCTGACCAGGTTTGAAGAAGGTAAGGAATATGCCATTCACGCTAGGAAAAAAGGGACATTGAAGGCTGAAGAAGAAGTATTAATTGATGAGAATATACAGGCTGAAGGATATGATTTTTACTCAATTGGAGGAAGAAGTATAAGTCCTGATAATAAAATCATGGTATATGGTGAGGATCGCATAGGAAGACGTCAATATACGTTAAGATTTAGAGACCTGGCGACAGGAATTGATATGGGAGAAGAAATCCCTAATACCACAGGAGTTGCGGTTTGGGCCAATGACAATAAGACCATTTTTTATACAATTAAAGATAATGCCCTTCGCCCCTTCAAGATAATGAAGCACATTCTGGGGACAGATAATGCATCTGATGTAGTGGTTCATCATGAACCAGATGAAACATTCAGAGCTTTTGTTTATAAATCCAAGTCTAAAGAATATATCATCGCTGGATCCTGGGCCACCCTGACTCAAGAATTCAAATACCTTGATGCAGACAAGCCTGAAGAACCATTTTCCTTGTTCCAGGAAAGGATCAAAGGATTGGAATATTCTATTGATCACTTTGAAGATTACTGGTACATCAGAACCAATAAGGATGGGGCCACCAATTATAAACTAATGAAGACCTCATTGGATCAGACAACAGTAGAGCATTGGGAGGATGTGTTTCCTTACGATGCTGAAGTTTTCATAGAGGATGTTGAGATCTTCGCCGACTTTCTGGTTATCTCTGAAAGGGCCAATGGTAATACCAGGTTGAGAGTGATCAGATGGGAAGATGGAAATGCTCATTTTGTAGATTTCGGGCAGGAGGCTTACATGGCTTACACTTCTGTTAATAAAGCTTTTGATACAGGCCTGTTGAGGCTTGGGTTTACTTCAATGATCACGCCTAATACCATTTATGATTACAACATGAACACACGGGAACTTACCCTATTGAAACAACAGGAAGTCGTGGGTGGGTTTAACGAGGAAGAATATGAATCTGAGAAACTTATGGTGAAAGCGAGGGATGGTGAGTTGGTTCCATTGTCTATAGTGTATAAAAAAGAATTTAAGCCGGATGGTAAAAATCCATTGTTATTATATGCTTATGGATCTTATGGTCATAGTATAGACCCTTACTTTTCTAGTGCCAGATTAAGTTTACTAGATCGTGGTTTCAGCTTTGCGATTGCACACGTGAGAGGAGGTCAGGAAATGGGACGTACCTGGTATGATTCAGGAAAACTTCTTGTAAAGAAAAACACTTTCAATGACTTTGTAGATTGCGGAAAAGCCTTAATAGAGCAAAGTTATGTATCTGAAAATCAGTTGTATGCGATGGGTGGTAGTGCAGGTGGTCTCTTGATGGGAGCCGTTGTTAATTCAGATTCTCAATTGTGGCGGGGAGTTGTAGCTGCCGTTCCATTTGTTGATGTTGTGACCACAATGCTTGATGAATCAATTCCATTGACGACGGGAGAATTCGATGAATGGGGAAATCCTAAAATTAAAGAGTTTTATAATTACATATTAAGCTACTCTCCATATGATAACATTCATGAAATGGATTATCCACATATTCTCGTGACATCGGGATATCATGACTCACAGGTGCAATACTGGGAACCTACCAAGTGGGTTGCCAAGCTTCGGGAATTTAATAAAGCTGAAACCAACATCCTATTGTACACAAATATGGATTCCGGCCATGGTGGTAAATCCGGAAGATTCAGGAGATTCAAAGAAACAGCGATGGAATACGCATTTTTCCTGGACCTTGCAGGAAAGTCTTAAATGCTGGAGTACAGCTTTAATAGTTTAGATGATTCTTTCTCCCAATTGTTTTCCTGAATGGCCTGAGCACAGTTTTCACTCAATGAATAATATAATTCTGGGTCAGCGATCAATGGTTGTATGGCATGAACCAAAGCATCTAATGTATATTGACTGAGCAATATTCCGGTATTGTGAAGCTCATTTGCTTTCTTGTACTCAGGAAAATTCATGTGAATGGAAGGTATTCCTGCTTTGATATAGTCATAGTATCTGTTTGCAAGTGAGTTGAAATAACTTTCGCTATTTGGATCCAGCAGATTCAATCCGATGTGTGCCTGAGCTGTGATTTCAGGCAGTTCCTTTGGTGAAATAAGCCCCTTTATTTTAATCCTTTTCCTGGAGGAAGAATGATCCACAAGAAGCTCTATCTTTTGATCCAGATCTCCCTCTCCTATGATCCATAATTCACATTCTGGTAGTTGATCTAATGCATCTATGTACAACTCTATTCCACGGCCTTTATTGATGGCACCTTGATAGATCAGAATGATTGAATCGACGTTGGTTAATTCCCTCACCTGTGGTTGGAAACCTGGTTTTAGGTGAGGAAGGTTTCTAATGGAAATAAATGGTTCTCTATACCTTTCGGTAAATGTGTCAGCAAGAGTTTGATTTACTGTATATGCTCCGGCGAGATTACGTACGAATAATTTTTCAACCACTCGCCAGATTTTCTGCTTGAAAGACCTGCCAACTAATTCAGGGACCATTGTAAAATGTTCATGAGCATCAAAAAAGAGGGGTTTCCTTTTTACCCATGCAGCAATCCTGCAGGCTATAATGGTATCAACGTCAGTTGAAGTAATAACATCAAATTGATTGATAATCAAATAGATAAAAGCCCGTAAATTAAATTCAACATAGAATAAGGGGCCACTTTTGAACATCATGTTTATTCCTTTGCATTTCCAATTGTATCTCCCCTTTCGATTTCCTTTAATTCGATGAAATACAGATATGTTATAATCTGCTTCTTCAAGGGTGTCTGCAATTCTTTGAATTCTCTGGTCAGAGAAGATGTCATTGGTAATGACAATGCATATGGATTGTCGATCACGCATTGGGAATATTGATCTTGTGAGGTTTTAAAAGGGTAATTTCACCATTTTTTATTGATATTATTTCCTCGTCTGCAAGCATTTGCAAATTGGTTAATATTTTTCGTTTTTGATCTCTTTCAATGTATTTAAGACTTTCGATTAAATTGAATGAATGACCTGTTTTCATTGAGTTGAACATCTTAACGAAAGAATTTTCAAGTATTTCAGGTAATTCGTCAGTCTGACATTGGTCACATATACTACAGTTGTCAGAATCAGTTTCACCAAAGTATTCCAGTATTTGCTTCATCCTGCACTCTTTGGTTTGGATTAGGTTGATCATTTCTTCGAGAGATCGCAGTCTCGATTGTTGAATGGGCACAACATACTTATAGTAAAGGCCATGCGGTACTTTGCCAGTGATTTCAACCCAAGGCTTATCATTACGTTTTTGAAAGAAAAGATACCCTGCATTACTTAATTCATTCAGATTGTCATATAATTCTTGAATCGATATATTTAGGTGTCTACAAATCATTTCTTCTGACACAACCACGTGAGAGTCAAATAGATGCTCATAGTTTTTTAATAAATGATCTAAGATCAAATGCGCTTTTTCTTTGAGCTTTTCTTTATTGGAAGTGTCGGCAACGGAATCACTGAGCATGATTCTGCTGGGATCTTTGATCCCCTTACTCATAGTCAGGCAACCTGACTTTTCCAGGATATTTAAAGCATTCAACAATTGAAGACTGGTCATCTTATATTCCTTACATCTTTCCCTTAATGTGAATGGCTCTATCCTGGTTATTCCATTATTCCTATACAACTCATCAAAGGAAGTAGATAAATATGTGACTTGTTCTTGATTTAGAAAAGAAGCTTTTAATTTTTTCAGCGTTAGATGTTCAGCTTTAGGTTGAAGTAAAATATATGTCTGAGAAATCTTGCCATCTCTGCCTGCTCTTCCGATTTCCTGATAGTATTCCTCTATTGAAGGCGGGATATCGAGATGGAATACCATTCTTACATCCGACTTATCTATTCCCATACCAAAGGCATTGGTGGCTACCATTGTACTTCCAGGTGAACCGGACCACTGCTCTGCAACTAAATTCCGATCTCCATATGACATGTTGCCATGGTAGTAATAGGCAACCTTACCAAAACTGGATATGGATTCTTGTAAGCTTTTTACACCTCTCCTACTTCGCAAGTACACGATGTTACTTCCATCATTTGAAGTCTTAAGTTTATTAAGAAGAGCCATCTTAGGATTTCCACTTTGAATGACATTGATCTCTATATTTTTTCTGGCCAATGAAGCTTTTACGATTTGTGGATTCTCCATATTACAAAATTCAATGACCTCTTTGATGATGAGTGGTGTTGCTGTTGCTGTAAGAGCAGTGATCTGAGGCCTATGAATTAACTTTTTAATAAAATTGGCAATCTCCAAATAGGAAGGTCTGAAATCATGCCCCCATTGTGAGATGCAGTGTGCTTCATCTATAGCTATGTGTGATAATTTTACAGATCTGATTGTTGAAATAAATGATGGGCTCTTCAGGCGTTCAGGTGAAACATACAAAATAGATGCAGGAGCTTCAAGAAATTGAGAGAGCTGATTATTCCTTGCTTCCTGAGACAAACCTGAGTGCAATAGAAAGGCAGGTATACCCTTCCGCCTCATGTTACCGACTTGATCTTCCATTAGTGCTATGAGTGGAGATATAACGAGACATTGTGATTGAAGATGAAGAAACGGTAATTGAAAGCAGATGGATTTTCCTCCGCCGGTAGGCATTAAAGCAACGACATCAGTGCCTGAGAGGATTGAATTGACAATTTGTTCCTGGTTATGCCGGAATCCTTTATATCCATAATATTTATAGAGGGTATCTTGAATGTCCATAGTTGCCCTGGAATGGATTACATAAATGTAACAACCCTCGGCTAAAAAGTAGGACAGTCACTGTTGTACTTTTTCTTTCCACGAGAGAAAATGGAACCATCTTCACTGAGCAGGTAGGTGAAGTTAATCATTCCGACCCAATAAAAGTCATCTGAATTTGGGCCTCCTCTTACAGCTCCTGTAGCTGTGATCACTGGTTCGGATTGCCCAAGAAACTCCCCTTGCCGATTTCCAAGAGCAGCTGCTATTTCACCATTTCCATTTAATAACTCAGTGTAATTAACATAAGATCCACTTACGTCATCCAGATAATCTGTAAAGGTTACCCTTCCAATAATTTCAGGATTTAGAGTAAGGCGCTCAGTCAACCTGATCTTCATTCCCCCTCCAAAAGGAAGAGCCATAGATATCCTATTATATTTATCCGGAAACCCTTCCATACCCTGTCCTTCTGTTCCTAATGGTTGAAGGGCATACGTGTTACCCTGGTAATCTGTTTTTGGATTAAAATACAGAGCACTAACTCCTGTCGTGAGGTAAAATGAAAGTCCATCCTGATATTCTGGCAGATCAAAACTCAGAAAAGTATATTCTCCTAAAATAGAAAGTTCAGTAATCCAGGAGTGAAACCTAAGATTCCGCTGCATCATAGAAGGATTAGACGACTTTCTATCATCACCATTTAATTTACCAATCATTAAGTTGAATCGGATATCCACTTTGGATGATATTTCTGATCGCAAAAAGAATTGGCCTCCACCTCTTGCATTAGAAAGTCCTTCAACTGGATCCTTTGGGGTCAGGTCCCCCCAATATAACAAGATTCCCAGCCCTGCTCCTCCTTCTACTTGCTGGCCTTGTAAATTATCGACTGATGCAATCAACAACATTAGCATCATCAGCCAACTGGATATAATAAATCTGATTTTTTTTCTCTTCATGAAGCTCCGTTGAGACTTTTACGACAATTTAACGGTTTTTAACACCGTTTATTGGTGATTCGGGCGCAAATAAAGCAACAAATAATATCTTTTTATAATTACCTATATATACATTTGCAATTCATAAAATTAAATAATTATATATGAAGCGTTTTTTTAATATATTTCTACTAACCCTATTTTCAATTTCTTTGTTTAGCCAGGCGGTTCCTAAGGATTGGATGCATAAAGATATCTCCGAGGGATATTATGGTGTGTCTGCTTATAAAGCATATCAAGAGTTGTTAAAGGATAAAAATGGGAGAGAAATTATTGTGGCGGTTATTGATTCAGGAGTAGATATTGAACACGAGGATTTATTCCAGAATATTTGGGTCAATGCCGATGAAATTCCAGGAAACGGAATTGATGATGATGAGAATGGCTACATTGATGATATCCATGGATGGAATTTTATTGGAGGATCAGATGGAAGTCATGTAGATGGAGAAACACTGGAAGTTACGAGATTATACGCTTCTCTCAGAGATAAATACGAAGATGTGAATCCTCTTGAGTTATCGGATAAGGATAAGGTAGAATATGCCTACTTCATGCATTATAAAAAAGAAGTAGAGACCAACCGTGACAAGGCACAGGCCAACTTAGATAAAGTTGAACCTCTTTACACAATGATTAATGACGCTATGGCTGCTCTCGACATGGAGATTGAAAAAGAATTCTTATCCTTAGAAGATCTTGAATCCATTGCTTCTACCGATAGAAACATCATGATCGGGAAGTCTGTATTTACTCAAATTCTACAGGACGAAGGTGCCGATAGCTTAAATCTTAGTGAGACCGTTGAAATAATAAAGAAGGAGACCGAAGAAGAAATGCACCAGTATAGAGTAAAAGCAAAATTTCAATACAATCCGGATTTCAACGCCAGAGCTGAAATTGTTAAAGATGACTATAGTGATTCCAAAGAAAGATATTATGGAAATAATGATGTAGAAGGCCCAGATCCAATGCATGGAACACACGTTGCAGGGATTATAGCTGCCATCAGAGACAATAATGTAGGAATGGATGGAATTGCTGCCAATGTAAAAATCATGTCAATTCGTACTGTTCCTGATGGAGATGAAAGAGATAAGGATGTGGCCAACGCCATAAGGTATGCCGTTGATAATGGAGCATCCATAATCAATATGAGTTTCGGAAAATCTTATAGTTGGGATAAAGACATTGTAGATGATGCAGTGAAGTATGCTGACAAAAATGATGTGCTATTGGTTCACGCAGCAGGAAATGATGGAAAAAACAATGATGAAGAAGATAATTTCCCTAATGATACCTACAATAAGCAGGGATTCTTCTTGTGTAAAAAGAAAAACCCCAAGGCATGGATAGAAGTGGGAGCCTTGTCTTATATCCAGGGAGAAAACCTGGCGGCTTCTTTTTCTAACTATGGAAGTGAATCTGTAGATATTTTTGCTCCTGGGGTATCAGTGTATTCAACAGTTACAAACGATAAATACAGATATTTGCCTGGTACGAGTATGGCCTCTCCAGTTGTCGCAGGAGTAGCTGCTGTACTAAGGTCATACTTCCCTACCCTTAAGGCGGAACAGGTAAAAGAGATCATCCTGGAATCTGTATCGTCAATTGATCTTGAAGTAAGAAGACCTGGTGACGGCGAATTGGTGCCATTCTCAGAATTAAGTACTTCAGGCGGTGTTGTTAATCTTTACAATGCTGTTCAACTTGCGATGAAAACCAAAGGGAAAAAGAAAATCAAAAAGGAAGAAAAGCCTCGAGTTTAATTCCATTTTTTAATTAGAAAAAGGTGATGTTTTGAAAGAAGCATCACCTTTTTTTTTATTTCTTAAGGGAGTTAACCTTACTTTCAAATAAATTTGAAAGTCCCCTACAGGAGTTGCAAATTTATTTGCAACTTTCAGATCATTATCAGCTCAAAGATTACAATGAATATGAATAATGCTCCCGATGCTCCACTGAAATTTAAGAATGGTGCCATCATGAAAAACAGATTTATGCTGGCTCCTATGACCAATACACAAAGCCATGAAGATGGGTGTCTCTCGGAAGAAGAGTTTCATTGGTTAACAATGAGGGCCAAAGGTGGATTTGGACTTGTTATGACCTGTGCTTCTCATATCCAGGAATTAGGCAAAGGATTTCCAGGACAATTGGGTATTTTTTCTGACAAGCACATTCCAGGGCATAAGAAACTTGCTGCTGAAATAAAGTCATATGGAAGCCTTGCTGTTGTTCAATTACATCATGCCGGAATGCGATCTCCTGTTGAATTAATAAAGCAGGCTCCCTTGTGTCCATCTGAAAATATAGAGTCTGGAGCTAGAGCGTTATCATTAGCAGAGGTGCATCAGTTGAAAGATGATTTTATCAATGCAGCTGTGAGGGCTCAGAAATCCGGATATGATGGTGTAGAAGTTCATGGTGCACATGGTTACATCCTAACCCAATTCCTTAGTAGTGAAGTCAATCATCGGACTGATGATTATGGTGGAAGTCTTCAAAATCGAAGCAGGATTATTTTTGAAATAATAGATGGGATCAGAAATACTTGCGGACCACAATTTCTATTGGGGATCAGGCTCTCACCTGAAAAAGTAGGTATGGATCTGCATGAGGTAAAGCAGGTATGTAAACAATTGATTAAAGATGGAAAGATTGACTTCCTGGATATTTCATTATGGGATTCTTTTAAAATGCCTGAAGATGAGATGCATCAGGACAAGACTCTGATGGAACATTTCACAGAACTCGAATTAAATGATATCAGAATGACGGTTGCTGGTAAGATTAGAAATGGTTCTGATGTTCTAAAAGTTCTTGAGAGCGGAGTCGATTTTATTTCCATAGGAAGATCTGGTATACTTCATCATGACTTCCCGATGAGAGTTATATCAGATCCTGCTTTCCAATCCATTAAACCTCCCGTTTCAATTGAATATCTGCACCAGGAAGGATTGAGTGATAAGTTTATTGAATATATGCGGCGATGGCCCAGATTTGTGAAGGAACCATCTATTTAGTTTCTGGCCTGGTGGATCTTATATCTAAGGGTGTAATAATTTCTTAACTTTCGCGATTGAAATAAAAGAAAAACACAGTGCAGGGAATAATAGATTATTTATCATCAATTGATCCCATCTGGGCAGCATTTTATGCATCAGTTTTTACATGGTTACTTACTGCTGCAGGTGCGTCATTGGTATTCTTATTTAAAGGAATGAACAGAGCATTGTTAGATGGGATGCTTGGATTTACGGGTGGTGTAATGGTGGCTGCCAGTTTCTGGAGTCTTTTATCTCCTGCCATAGATATGAGTTCAGGTGAAGGATTTACTAAGGTTGTCCCGGCCGCATCAGGGTTTGCATTAGGAGCACTATTTATTTTTGGTTTAGATAAGATTCTTCCTCACCTTCACATCAATTTTAAGGAAAGTGAAAAGGAAGGTATTAAATCTCCGTGGCATAGGACCACTCTACTTGTATTAGCGATTACACTGCATAATATACCTGAGGGCTTGGCTGTCGGTGTATTATTCGGTGGTGTAGCTGCAGGATTACCTGAAGCCACTATTGGAGGAGCAGTTGCTCTGGCATTGGGGATTGGGATTCAAAATTTTCCGGAGGGCCTTGCTGTTTCAATGCCATTAAGAAGAGAAGGCGTAGCTAAGTTTAAATGCTTTTGGTACGGTCAAATGTCTGCCATAGTGGAGCCGGTAGCCGCCGTTGCAGGTGCTATCGCTGTCAGTTTTTTTACTCCGATGTTGCCATACGCATTGGCATTCGCAGCAGGTGCGATGATTTTTGTGGTTATTGAGGAGGTAGTACCTGAAACTCAACGAGATAATTTTACAGATATAGCAACCCTTGGATTCATTGCAGGATTCATCGTAATGATGACGCTTGATGTTGGATTAGGATAAAGATAGATCGCTTTAATATGATGAATATATTGAAGATAAAAGAGAATGAGCAGGTTCAGGCTCATATTGACTCCTACCCTTCTCTACCCAGGAAAAAGCTGAATGCAATAAGAAAATTAATTTTTGAAGCAGCTTCTGAAATTGAAGGCTTGAAAGCATTAAATGAGACCTTTAAGTGGGGAGAGCCCAGTTATTCTTGCAAGAAAGGAAGTACGATCAGAATGGATTGGAAGTCGAAAAATCCGGACCAATATGCTATGTATTTCATCTGTAGTACACGATTGGTAGAAACTTTCAGGACGTTGTATGGGGACACTTTCGAATATGAAAAAAACAGAGCCTTAATATTTCATCTGAAAGATGATATTCCTGTATATCAACTGAAAGAATGTATTAAGATGGCATTGAGATATCATGAATTGAAAGACCAGCCTCTGCTGGGGAATTAATTTTTCTTTTGTTTCATTTAATAAGGTGTGACTCATTCACCCTATTGAATTACATTTGCAACCCAATTTATTAATGGAAGAAGATGCAGACCATTATATCAAAAGACATTGAAGTTGCTACTCAAATTCTTGAGAGAGGAGATATCATAGCCATCCCCACTGAGACGGTTTATGGATTGGCAGGGAATATATTTGATGATGGTGCAATCAGAAAAATATTTGCATTAAAGCAAAGACCATTATTTAATCCTTTGATTGTTCATATTCCCTCTATAAATAACTTAAATGACATTGTTGAGGACGTACCAATTAAGGCTAACAAACTTGCAGATGCTTTCTGGCCGGGTCCTTTAACATTAATCTTAAAAAAGAAATCAGCCGTACCAGACCTGGTCACTGCAGGAAAACCTACCGTTGCTGTTAGAATTCCTAATCATCCACTTACTCTACAATTATTAGAAAACTTAAACTTCCCATTGGCAGCACCCAGTGCGAATCCTTTTGGAAGCATCAGCCCTACCACACCTTCTCATGTTTTTGGGTACTTCTCAGGTAAACTTCCTATGGTACTGGATGGCGGAAATTGTGAAAGGGGCATAGAGTCTACCATTATTGGGTTTGAAAATGATGAACCTATTGTTTACAGATTAGGATCTATTGCATTAGAAGAAATTGAAGTGGTGGTTGGACCTGTCAAGGTTAGAAATAAAAAAGAATCGACACCCACTGCTCCTGGTATGTTGTCTAGACATTATGCCCCTAATACTCCTACCCACCTTGTTGAGGATGTTTCTGATTTCATCGCCCATATGGTGGGTGAAAAAATCGGTGTGGTGTTATTCAAAGAGAAAATAAAGGAAGGACATCATATCCACCAGATTGTTTTATCTGATGCTGGAAACCTGGAGGAAGCCACGTCCCGATTATACGCCGCATTACATTACCTTGATGGAATGGATCTGGATTTAATTGTAGCAGAAAAGTTTCCGGATGAAGGGCTGGGCAAGTCCATCAATGATAGGCTTGAAAGGGCTACCAAGCAGAAGTAATAAGCTCTCCCCTGGTAATTTTTTCTTAATTGCCATTTAAATCATAATAAAATTGACTTTCAGCTTTATAAGCATTATATATGAAGTGACACATCAATCAAGGCAGAGAATTGAATTCAGAAACCTGCTAAAGCTTTTTACATGTCCAAAGCAACAACTTTTTTTTGTGCCTTACTATTTCTATTTCTTTTAAGTTGTAAAAATATGAACTCAGCCAAAGAGATCGATGACATCATTTCTCAGAATGATATAGGCCTTATTTTGAAAATAGATGGAGATAATGAATTCAGTATTGAGAAGTTGATGGACAGTGAATCGTCCACCTCACCGTATTTAAAAATTGAGGTTACCGATAAGTTTACCATGCGCGGAAAAGTAGACGTCATTCCTGAGAAGAAATACAAACTATCAATTGTTCTGAAAAATGAAGACTCAGATCCCATCATTACATATTCATATTGGAAAGGTCTTGTAACCTCAACGAGAAGCTATATCGTTGGCGGAAAAAATGGGAATCCTCCTACATCAAGGACCCAAGATTTAAATCAGGATTGGACGGCTTATGAAGTAGAAGTTAAAGCTGTAGATGAAGAGGATGGTTTTATGTTATCACTTTTAAGTAATTCTGGAACATTTTATATCAAAGATTTCCGCATAGAAGAAATATAGGTTGGAAACATTCTTCTTGCCCATTCTTTTGTAATTTCATTTCTACCCTGAATAATTAAAACATTATATAATCATGAGAAATATTTCACTCTTTATTCTTCTGTTTTTCATTTCATTCGGAATACATGGCCAGAGCCTTCTTGGTGCCTGGGAAGCATTTATGACTTCAGATACTGGAGAAAAAATTAGAAACGTTGTCATTTTTTCTGAAGGTTATCAGGTGTCAACCTGGTATGAGGCTGGATCTGGAAAATTTATTTCTACCAATGGCGGTTTGTGGAAAATGGAAGGTAATACAGTAACTGAAACAGTAGAGTTTGATACAGAAAATCCAGATCGAGTCGGAGCTGAAGTCACATTTGATGTAATCATAGATATGCAATTGAATGAAATGTGGATTGTAGATAATGAAATGAAATGGAAAAGAATTGACGACGGAAGTCCTGGGGCATTACAAGGTGCATGGCTGATGTCAGGAAGAGTAAGAAATGGTGAAATGCAGACCAGGGACACCAACCGTCCCAGGAAAACAATGAAAATCCTGTCTGGAACCCGATTCCAATGGATAGCTTATAATACCGAAACAAAGCAATTTATGGGTACAGGTGGAGGTAGTTATACAACTATTGATGGTAAGTATACGGAGAATATCGAGTTCTTTTCCAGGGATGATTCCAGGGTCGGAGCGAGTCTTGAATTTGATTTCAGCTTAATGGATGGTAGTTGGCATCATAAAGGTTTTTCAAGTAAAGGAGATCCAATGCATGAAATATGGTCTAAACGTGAATGATTGCACCAGATGAGCAGAACAAAAGGTATCTGAATTAACCCAGTATAATTCTGATTATGAATGATAATTCAAAAGAAAATAAAAAATATCCTGAAGGCCATTTTGTAGGACTATGGACTGGATTAGGAGTTGCAATGTTTGCCGGGCTTGGGGTGCCTCTGAGTATCGCTCTTGATAATTTTGCATTTATTGGTATAGGGCCTGCGATAGGTGTGGCAGTTGGTGTTGCAATAGGACAAAGTATTGAGGAGAAAAAAAAGAAGGAAGGTAAAATCAGACCACTCACAGAAGATGAAAAAAAGACAAGAAAGAAATTACTTTTCTTCATGATTGCACTCTTGGTATTAGGTATAATCGCTTTCCTTGGAATACTTTTCATGAATAAATAGAGACTTTCTACAACAAGGATAAATTCATTGTCGCGGTAAATAAATTACTTAATACAAGTGAACATAACTCTTGTGTTCTATCCATGTGATGCTTAGATTAGCTGGAGTCTTTTATTTCCTGAACCTTCAAGCATTTTCTAAATAATATTAAATATGAAGTCCATTTTTATAAGCATCATTTTAATAACTTTCGTGACATACGGATTTTTCGGATGCACTGAAGGAGATCAAAAAGAGGTAATGAATGTGTCTTTCTTAGAAGATGAGGCTATGATCAGAAGCCTTCTTAATGAATATGTCGAAGGATGGAAAGCTATGGATGAAGCAAGGATAATGGATTTATTCGAAGATAATGCGATGATACAACCCAATCGACTTACGCCGATACAAGGAAAGGAAAGTATGAAAGACTTTTGGTTTCCACGTGATGGTTCAATCACAATCATCAACAAGTTCGACACAGAAGAAATCAGCCTGAATTTCAGAGACTCACTAGCGATCATGACTTATGAGTCCTATATAGATTGGAACTATCAGAAAGACACCACCCAGTTTGGCATGATCCAGACAGGTATTGTTACCAATATCTACAGAAAGCAAAAAGATGATTCTTGGAAAGTATGGAGGTCAATGTGGTCTGATATTCTATTTACTCCCAAATGATGATTGATCGGGATTTAACTTACACGTTGCTTGTTTTTATTGTATATCCTCTCTCCTACTATTATTTCAAACAGAAGGATAACATACGCTTTTAAATAAGTATCTTGATCATCCTCAAGAAATGCAATAAAATGACAAGAACGTTATCCTACCAGTTTTTCTACCTTATCTTATTTCTGTTTGTCTCATGTAATACCCGGGTTGAAACATCTGGTGAATATGGAAGTGTTGCCTCAGCCCACCCGATTGCCACAAAGGCGGGATTAGATATTTTAAATAATGGGGGAAATGCTTTTGATGCTGCCATCGCAGTCGCTTCAACTCTAAATGTAGTTGAACCAATGATGTCAGGGATTGGAGGATATGGCACCATTCTTATTTATGATTCTGAGAAAAAAGAAATAAGATATCTGAACCCAAGTGGAAGATTTCCCGCAAAGACCAATACTGATCTTATGAGGGAACCTACTCCTGAATATATGAAGAATAGAACAGGCCCTAAGTCCATATCCACTCCCGGCAATCTCAATGCCTGGGAAGCAATGCATGTAGAATATGGAAGTGCACCCTGGAATGAATTGTTCAATTCCGCTATTAAATGGGCTGATGAAGGATATACGATTTCCTCAAATACTGCAAATTGGATCAAACGGGCATTCCCGGATTTCAGTGATTATTCGAGGTCTTTTTATGGAAAGGGAGGAAAGCCCTTAAAGAAAGGCGATAAACTGATACAATCAGATCTTGCTAAGACTTTTCGACTGATTTCTGATAAAGGGGTTGATCCATTTTACCGTGGCACCATTGCCGATGCCATTGATGAAAAGATGCAGGAGGTAGGATCATTCCTTTCCAAAAAGGATCTGGAAGAAAATGAAGCTGAATGGTGGGAGCCAATTAAGATGAATTATAGAGGATACGATGTATATACTGCAGGCCTGCCGGCAAATGCATTTGCGGCTTTTGTAAATCTTGGATTGATGCGTGAATTTCAAGCAGGAGAACTTGGACATAATACAACAGAGTATCTTCATTTGCTGTCAGAAATGACTAAGGAATCTTATAAAGCTCGATTGGCATATTCATTTGATCCTGAAGTCAAAGAAGCTCCGCTTGATAGTTTATTTTCTTCTGAAGTACTTAATTCGATGGCTCGATCACTTGATAAGGATCAAGCTACAGAATTCAAGCGACCATTTTCAGAAGAAAGCAAGAATACAACCCATTTTGTTATTGTAGATCAATGGGGTAATATCGTGAGTGCCACACAGACTTTAGGAAACCTGTTTGGCAGCAGGATCATGGTTGAAGGAACCGGCATATGGTTAAACAATTCTATGGCATATTCTACTTTCGAGCCGAAAGGAAATCCCATGGATGCATTTGCCGGAAGGCATAAACTTTCTGGCGATTGTCCTGTCATCATCTTAAAGGATGATGAACCATGGGCTGCTCTAGGTTCTCCGGGAGGACATACCATTACCCAGAATGTGCCACAGATCATTTTCAATCTGATTGATTTCAATATGTCAATGCAGGAAGCCATAGATGCGCCTAAAATTTCATTTATTGAACCGAATTTCATTCGAGCAGAAGCCGATATACCTGACAACATCATTCAATCCCTGGAATCGATGGGGCACAATATCAAGAAAGGCTCAATCGGTAATGCTATGGGGATTAAGTTAATTAAAGCCGATTCTTTTCTCAAATATGACGTGGGAATCGATGGCAGAGGAGAAGGGAATAATGCCATAGTGGATCATTAAAAACCCAGGAGCCTTTTTTGACTCCTGGGTTAAATAGGCGTTACATTATTCCGTCACTTTGGAAGGAGGTGGTTCAAAGCCTGGGAATAAACTCCAGGCAAAGTCTAATTGCACCATTCCTTCAAACCATGGGGCATTTCTATTAACATATTGATCGGCAAGAAAGCTTCCTTCATTAAACCCTGAACCATCATATGCTGCTTGCGAATGGCAGCTCATGCAGTTAGATGTGATCCCATCGATATTGGCTTTATAGAATTGTTCTGCATAAGCACCGGAAAAATAGGTGGCCTGATCGGGGAATACGTCAGTTCCAAATGTCCCTTCAATATATGGATTAAGTGCATAGACCGGAGACACTCCAGCATTCATAATATCAATGGGTGGTCCTTCATATGGAAGTGCAGGAGACATCATGCTATAACCAACAGATGCCGCATAATGATTGGCGGGTGATTCCAATGGCTTTGACAAAGTATTTCTACCAGCAGCAATCACTGTTGAACTCGGGAAAATGGGATTATCCGGACTTTCTGTCCAATAAAATGACTGCCATGTCCACCTTTGAGTTTCACGAGTAGAAACGTGCATGCCTAACAATATTACCGGATCCCCTGCTTTTGCAGTATCTACAAACTCATTACCTTCTTTGGTAGAGTTGTTATAAGTGTATGCCTCAGCTGCTGACATTTTATGATAAATGAAGGCATCAATACTGAATGTACTGGAATTGTCGATGTCAGGACTTGCGTTATTTGTACAGACATTAACTTTATTAGAAAAAAGAGAATCAGGTTTTCCTCCATCTTGCTTTCCTCCCCATATATGAAAGTAGTAAGTATCATCCTTGCCTTCCACTTTATTGAGATCAGTTAATACCCTATATATTGGTTTCAACATAACATCTTCAGGATTAAATCTCAATGAATTGATTTGACCCTCAACTATTTTAGACTTCAGAAAGGTGGAATCAAAGTAATTTCCTTCCAATGCCCTCTGAGCCATACCCGGACTATACTTCACTTTTCCGGAGATATCACCGGCTGTTGGTTCAAGCTCAGCATCATGACCGATGCTGAATTTTGGACGAAACTGTAAGCTTCCATCGGTTCTTTTAAGATCACTAAGTGTTGAATTTTCACTTGATGCTTTCATCACATCCTGCGGTGTGTACCAGGTTTCATACCTGCGTAAGTTTCGTCCCTGGTAGGTCTGGTCAGTCAACTCTGTTAGTGCTTGCCACAGTCCCCACGCATGTCCTATGACATTAGGATCGGTTTCCAGCCCATCTACCACACTTTTCTCTTTTAACCATCCATTGATGGTATTAGAGTCTGTAGGAAATGGATCTCCATTAGCAAGAATTGAAGGCATCTCTACTGCCTTAAACATGGCTTCACCATCGCTTTCTACGGTGTCATCATTGGTTTGAGAAGAATCTTTACAAGATTGGATTAATGCAATATATAGTATTGCCATTAATACTACTAGGTATTTCTGTTTCATGATGTAATTGGTTTTATAAATGGTATAATGATTTCAGGGTTGAATAATACACTCGTCGGCAATGATCCTTTATTTAGATTGAAATTCAGCAATAAAGGCCTAATTTACACCTATACAAAATACGATAAATTTTGAAATCTAATTTAAGATTCCATTAATGAAAATCAATTTTGGTATATATTCAGTATTGTATAATCATGACGTGGTTAATAAATAGTATAAATAGTGAAGACATTATCTGATTTATTGCAATTGGGGCACCCACTTCTTTATGAAATTTGTAAGCCAGTTAAATATGAAGAACTGGACCAGGTGAAAGGTTGGGTAACTGATTTACATAATGTAATGGAAGAGATCAGGGCTAAATATAATTTTGGAAGAGCGATCGCAGCACCTCAGCTTGGGATTATGAAAAGACTGATTTATATGAATGTTGACAAGCCGGTTGTAATCATTAATCCTGAAATCAGAAATGAGAGTAAAGAGATGATAGAATTATGGGATGACTGCATGAGTTTTCCTAATCTTCTAGTAAAGGTAAGGAGACATAAATCACTAACTGTTAGATTTTTAGATGGTAGCTGGAAATGGCATGAATGGCATTTAAGTGATGACTTATCTGAGCTGATGCAACATGAATATGATCATTTGGATGGAATCCTATGTACCATGAGAGCTATTGATGATAAATCATATAAGTGGAGACCATGATTAAAATAACTCTTTCTTAAATAAATGCAATTTCACTGAGGTGATCAAGGTTTAAATGGCATTAATTAAGATCGTTAATTTACTGATAAATGAAAATCCTTCCAGAAGAATATAACCTAAGAATAGATGCATTAAAAGCAAAGATATCATTTACTGAAATTGATGCATTCATAGCATCTGAAGAGGAAGACATTTACTACTTAACTGGTTTAACCTACAAGAGTCTTGAACGTCTGTTTATATTGGTCATTACTGAGAAAGAGGTATCATTCATCTTGCCTAAGATGGAGTTGGCTCACCTTCAATCAGTCAATCATGTAGATTCAATAATGACTTATCGGGAGTACCCAGCTCCTAAGGAAGAAAGGTGGCAAGATATATTATTTGAGGTATTAGAAAATAGTAAGAAAATAGGCCTTAGCGGTAAATGTCCTTTTGAAATATCAGATTTTCTTGATTCCGCATCATACAAAGTGCAAAAAAGCAGTGCTCTTGAGGAATTGAGGTGGGTGAAAAGTAATTCTGAAATTGATCTGATTGAAAGAGCAGCAGGATATTGCGATTTTGCTGTTGACCTCCTCAATGCACGGGCTTATTATGGAATGACAGAGCTCGAAGTATTCAGTATCGGGAAGACCATACAACAGAAGTTGATAAAAGAAACAGATTTTGATTATTTATCTACCAATGTTTTATTTGCTGCATGGCCTGGAAGGATTTCCCATCAACCGCATGGAATTCCTAAAGTATCGGATGTATTGAAGGAAGGATCTCACATCAGTCTGGCTTTTTTAAGAGTGAATGGATATGCTGCGGAATTGGAACGAACTTTCTTTACTACCAATCCCACTCATGAGCAAATAGAGATCTTCAACATTATGCTGGAAGCCAGAAGGAGAGCCTATAATGCGTTAAAAGCAGGAGTGACTGGAGAAGAGGTTGATCTGGCGGCCAAAGATTATTTAATTGACAAAGGCTTTAAAGATAACATCATGCACCGTACCGGTCATGGTATCGGATTGGGAAATCATGAAGGGCCTTATCTCGCAGAAGGTGATGCCACAATCCTGAAAGAAAATATGGTTGTCAGTATTGAACCAGGTATTTACATAGAGGGGTTGGGTGGATTCAGACATTCAGACACTGTAAGAGTTACCAGAGATGGATATGAAATCCTGACCAGTTGTCCGGATGATGTTGAGAGTTTGACCTTTACATCATTTAGGCCAATTCAACAATTGAAAGGTGCAATAATTAAAAAGATGTTCAGAATCAATTAATTCAATTTACTGTTTATATATATGAATGGGTGGCTGTAAATTGATTGAATATGAACCTTGTAAACAATTCACGAATCTTAGGAATGCCCAGCTGGATCAAAGCCCTTATCCTTGCATTTATATCTTTCATTGTTCTATTTGTTCTGGGTTATCCACTCGGCGAAACTGTAGGTTATCTGGTGTATACAGTTATTATAATTGCGGGTTCATATTGGATATGCAAAAAGAATCCAAGGAGTGTATGGTATGTTCCTATCCTTGCCAATGTTTTTGGTATTGTAGCGGCTATTGGTGAAGAAAATTTTTATTGGATATCTAGTTTAATGATAATTCTTTGTGGTGGATTTATTTTATCTATACTAGCGTCAATATTAGGATCCAGAATTGGTGCAAGACACAGATAATAAGGAAATCTAAATCGATACAGTATTGAGTATAACAATGTCTTTAATGCTTATTACTATAAATGATAACTATCTCTTCGTCCTTCAAAAATCTAAATTCTTCATTCCTTTGTATCTTTACAGTCAAATATCAAATCAATGAAGATCACCAACATCATGATCACAGGGACTGGTAGTTATGTTCCTGAGAATGTGGTTACCAATCAGGATTTTGCCCGGAATAAATTCTATGACCTTGGCGGAAACCCCTATGATGCACCACATGAAGTAATCGCCGAGAAGTTTAAAGCCATAACAGGTATTGAAGAACGCAGGTATGCGGATAACAATCAGGTGGCTTCTGAGCTTGGAGTGATTGCCGGAAACCTCGCTATAGAAGATGCTGGGATCGATCGCGAAACCATAGACCAGATCATCGTTGCTCAGAATTTTGGGGATGTAAGGTGTAATACTATTCAGACTGATAATGTCCCCAGTCTAGCTTCAAGAATTAAACACGGGATGGGGATTAAGAATCCTTCTTGTGTGGCCTATGATGTGTTGTTTGGTTGTCCAGGATGGATTCAGGGTATAATACAGGCAACTGCATTCATCAAGGCTGGTATGGCTAAGAAATGCCTGGTGATTGCAACAGAGACCTTGTCTCGTGTGATTGATAAAAACGACAGAGACTCTATGATATTCTCTGACGGTTCCGGAGCTTGTGTTGTAGAAGCAGTAGAAGGTGATAAAAAGGAAGGAGTAATAGGAATGGAAGCAGGTACATGGGCTGAAGAGGAAGTCCATTATTTATATATGGGGAAAGGAAATATTAATGAAGCAGATCCCAATGTACGATACATCAAGATGTTTGGTCGTAAGATTTATGAATTTGCACTGACAGAAGTGCCTCGAGCGATGAAATCATGTTTAGATAAATCAGGGGTAGATATTCATGATGTCAAGAAAGTACTCATCCACCAGGCCAATGAAAAAATGGATCGTGAGATCATTAAGCGTCTCTTCCGGTTATACAAGGAAAGAGAGATTCCTGAAAAAATCATGCCGATGAATATCCACAAGTATGGGAATAGTTCTGTTGCAACCATTCCTACCCTACTCGATCAAATCCGTCGAGGCACCGGACACGAGCATCACGAAATAAATAAAGGAGACCTGATATTACTCGCCTCTGTCGGTGCAGGAATGAATGTAAATGCTATTGCTTATCGATATTAAGGATGGTTGGTGATTAACACCAATGCCTGAAGGAATAAAAGCCTTATGAGTAGATCAAATATCGAAAAGTTGGCCAAAATTTTTTCAAATAGATCTTTGCCTAAAGACGACTGGACCCATCAAGCCCATCTTCAGGTAGCTTTCCGGTATAATTGGAATTATAAATTTGATGAAGCTTTAAGAATAGTAAGAGAATTGATCATCTCTTATAATGATTCCGTTGGAACTGTAAATTCAAGTACATCGGGATATCATGAAACACTAACCGTATTCTGGATGATCATTACCAGGAATTTTCTGACTGAAAATGAACACACAAGTGTTGATGAAGCCTATGAAGAATTTCTGGTGAGATCCTATCATTTAAAAGACCTCCCCGACCTGTATTATTCAGATAAAGTTTTATTTAGCGAGCAAGCAAGAAAAGAATGGGTGGATGGAGATATTAAAAGTGTATTGCTCAAATAAATATAAAATGTGCTTTCTACGATGCTTTTATAACCTTATATGAAGTATGATTTGCTATCTTTAAAAGGCAATTCTTAATTGATTGCACCTCTGGCCATAGTTGTTGAATTTTGAGAAAAACATGATTTATATAGCGATTATATTTATATGTTAGGGTAATAATAAAACTTAAAATAATTTAGATATCCTAAATGTGTTTTACTGTCACTTGAAGTCACTTCCAATGAAGAAAGATTTAATTCTATTTATATCAATCTTATTGTTTCTTTCCATTAGCATTGTAAAAATTGTAGCTCAGGTTTCAGTTCAACAATCAGGTGATGATTGGCAATTAATAGTTGCTGGACAACCCTTTGATGTTAAGGGAGTAACATTCGGATATGAAAAGGATTTAGAAAACTATGATAGATATTTCAATGATCTGCAATTTCTTGGCGTTAATACGATCAGAACATGGGGGACAGGTAAAAATACACCTGCATTACTAGATGCAGCTCAGACACATGGAATCAAGGTCATGATCGGCATATGGATGCGTCACGGACGTCCTGGTATGGAGGATGATGACAGCTTTGATTATCTGAACGATCAGGAAGGCATGAATGTGATGTATGATGATGCCATCAGGACAGTAGAGCAATATAAAGACCATCCGGCAGTTCTGACCTGGGGAGTTGGAAATGAGGTATACCTTAATACGGATACAGGTGAAGAAAAGAAAGCTTATTCGTTGTTCCTGGAAAAAGTATGCAGCAAAATTAAAGAGTTGGACCCCAATCATCCTATTACTTCAGTAGAAGCCTGGACATTTGGCATGGATTGGTGGAGCAAGTATGTTCCTTCCATTGATTTTTATGGATTGAACATCTATGGCGGAGGAGCTGGATTGCTTGCTGATGAATTGAATAAAAGAGACATCAATAAGCCATACGTTATTACTGAATATGGTGTTACTGGAGAATGGGATATTCAGGAAATGAAACATGGAGTAAAACGGGAACCAACTGACCAGGAAAAGTACGAAGCGATCACCATGGGGTATGCTGAATGGATTAAAGATGAGCCATCGTGTCTTGGTGTTTATTTTTTCCACTACAATGATGGAAATGACTTTATTTCAGCATGGTTGAACAC
>JABDLO010000420.1 GCA_013002995.1 Saprospiraceae bacterium
GATCAACACGCTACTTATTTCTTGACTTGTACTACCGTTGGATGGGTGGATCTTTTTACAAGAAAAGAATGCGTTGATATAATACTTGATTCATTGGCTTTTTGTCAAAAAAATAAAGGATTAGTTATAAATGCATATGTAATAATGAGCAATCACATTCATATGATTGTATATGCTCGTGAAAATGGACCTGGCCTTTCCAGCATTTTAAGAGACTTCAAAAGGTTTACTTCTAATCAACTTATAAAATGGATTACCCATTCAAAAAAAGAGAGTCGTAGAGATTGGATGAAAGTTGTTATGGCTTATCATGCGAAATTCAATAAGAACAATGAGAAATTCCAATTTTGGCAACAATATAATCACCCTGTAGTATGTACAAATGCAAAGTTTACCTGGCAGAAATTAGACTACATTCATTTGAATCCCTTAAAAGCTGGAATTGTTGAAAATCCAGTAGACTACCTATGGTCAAGTGCACGTAATTATGCTGAGTATGATGATTGCAGGGTAGAGGTTGAACTGATACCACCTAATATAGATATTGGGTATATCTTTCAATGAAAGGGAAAGAAAAATATAAAGGGCAAAGATCGGAATCTTTGCCCTGCGGTAATATAGTGATTGTGGTATGGATTGAAATTTATGCCTGGTAGTTTTAGTAAATTTGCCGTTCAGATCAGGAAATAGTTGTCGTGTCAGAATCAATAAAACAGAAAATATTATCATTATCATCGCACATGGATGAACATTTGGTATGGGAAGTATATGAATACCAATACCAGAGCTGTTATATCTACAAGTCATTCTGCAAGAATCTGAATAAGACACCTGACAAAATAAATGCCATCAACCAAATTCCATATTTACCCATCTCTGCATTCAAACATTATGAAGTTAAATGTGGTAAATGGCAGGAAGAAAAAGTGTTTACAAGCTCATCAACCACAGGGCAGATCCCTAGCAAACATTATGTAAAAGATATTGATTGGTATGATGCCATTGCAGAAAAGTGTTTCAAGCAATTTTATGGGGATGTATCTAACTATGGTTTTTATGCCTTATTACCTTCTTACCTGGAACGGTCTGGATCTTCATTAATACATATGGCTGATCATTTTCTTAAAAAGAGCAAGAGAGGAGGCTTTTACTTGTACAATCACGAAGAACTTGTGAAGGACATTCAGGAAGATGAAAGTAGTAAAATCCTTCTT
Source organism: Saprospiraceae bacterium (assembly GCA_013002995.1). Lineage (GTDB taxonomy): Bacteria > Bacteroidota > Bacteroidia > Chitinophagales > Saprospiraceae > JABDLO01. Next base: position 1,215 of record JABDLO010000420.1, read on the forward strand.
GGGGTTAGTTTCGCTCTTTTGGATCTTGCAGAAACATTTGCCGTAAGGCTGGATAATGTCACTTTAATGGAAACTGGCGGAATGAAGGGACGTAAGAAGGAAATCTCTCGAGATCAATTACACGGGTTATTAAAACAAGCATTTAAGCAGGAGTCCATACATTCTGAATACGGCATGACAGAATTGATGAGCCAGGCTTATTCAGAAGGTGGTGGAATCTTTTATACTCCCCAAACTATGCAAGTAAATACGGTCCAACTGAATGACCCGTTGAGCAAAGAGGAATATGGCAGGTCAGGTATGTTGAGAATAATAGATTTGGGCAATATTGATACCTGTTCATTCATTCAGACGGATGATATGGGAGTTGTGCACCCTGATGGGAGCTTCGAAGTATTGGGCAGGGTAGACCATTCAGAAATCCGAGGCTGTAATCTTATGGTGTCAGACTTCTAAATTATAGATTGAATCATCTAGTTATATAGTCAATCCTTCGAATAACCAGTTGGCCAATGCCTGGCGATTAGAATTTAGAAGCAGACGACGATGATCAGATTTATTTCTGATGTTGGCCAACTCTACAAATAATGTAGTTGGAGCCATCGTTCTGAGTACATACAATCCTTTTCCTTCTACATATCCATGATATCCTCTGTTCTTTTGGTATTTCGCGTATTTGGAGTCAAAGACCTTGTGCATTTTCTGAGCAAGCTTTTTCCCGGATTTGCTGTGTCTATAATGATAGAAGAAAACATCTTGCTTTTTACCTGCACTTCTGGAGTCTACATGAATGACAATTGCTTTCTGATGGCTGATGCCTTGGGCTTTGTATTTCTTATATAAAGTGTTGACAGCAACAGACCTTTGCTTCAGCCTTGCCAATTGATTCAACGGAATTTTCTTTCCCTGGCATTTTTCATCTTTATCACATTTTAAGATTTTTCCATCCCTGATTCCGTCATTTTTATCTTCTATGATAAGATGGACAATTGCTCCATGCTGCATCAGGTTTCTGGCAAGTCTGGCAGATACATCATATGCGTATTCATCCTCACACAAGTCATCTGGACAAGATCTGCACATAGCACCAGGATCCGGCCCTCCGTGTCCGCTTACAATATAGTACACTCTACCTGCAAGAGAATTATCTTCTATTGTAACCTTGGCATATTTTGCTCCAAAAATAGGTTTGTTGATCACTCGCTCATAAGAAGAAACCGTTGTTGGGACGGGTACTTCATCAACAGTTGAGGTCACTACTTCTTTAACTTCATTGCCTTCATTACAAGATAGCTCGTGGAAAGGAACCCATAGTAGTTTACTATCTATGTAATGTGTTTTTCTTAACCCTTTATTTAAAATATTTTCATTGTATTCCTTTATTCTTAATGCTCTATCCATATCCTGATTACCGATGGTCGATCTGATGCTTTTACCATCATATTGATATATAAAAACTGGAAGCTTATACTTTTTATGTGTATGGATGCTTTCATTTTTCTTCAAGCTGTTGATCTCATAAAACTTTTGAAGATTACATTTGTGATCCATCAGAGCATACCTTCTCAATAAGGAATAAACTCCATCTCCACTGCGTGGGGTAACTGAATGAAATGAAGGCCCATTAGCTGTCAGAAAAGTGGATATCAGACTAAAGACGATGATCGGGATTAATCGTGACATATCGGTTTTTATTGATGATAGGTGACAAATATAATATATTATAAATAATTATAATATGTAAAATATCATTTTATCAATCGATTAATGATAAATATCACACTATGTACACGCTGATATCAGGTAAATATTGTGTGAGTATGTCTGAATTCTAAAAATGAGAAACGTATGGGAAATCTTATAAGTGCGATTATCTTTGTCGCGAAATGTTGAACAGGATCTATCATATGATGGTGAAGGATATCCAGGTAGAGCTCAGACAGGGGTATGCAATTGCAGGTATATTTTTATTTGCTGCAACAACTGTTTTTATTGTTTTTAAATCATTTAATAAGTTTACTGCACTTGAATGGTCCTTGTTGTTGTGGATTATTGTATTGTTTGCTGGTGTGAACGCAATCGTAAAAAGCTTCGTGCAGGAAGGTAGAGAGACTGGGATGTATTACTACACAATATTTGATCCACTAGAGTTGATTATATCCAAGTATTTATACAACTTTCTACTGTTATCATTATTGTTTATTACAATAACCGTATTGATGATTGTATTTGGTGGTAGCCCAATCAAAGATGTAGGCTTATTTATCAAAGGATCACTACTTGGAGTTATTGGAATAAGTGCCGTATTTACCTTAGTCAGTGGTATTGCCGGTGCAGGATCCAACATTTCTACATTGATGTCAATCCTTGCCCTTCCACTTGTATTGCCGATATTGTTGACTTTGATTCGGGTGACAGCGGTAGCATCTAGATTGATAAAGGATACAGAGATCAATGATGATTTATATTTATTAGCTGGAATGGATGGAATTCTTATTGGAGTAGGAATTCTGCTTTTTCCAATAATCTGGAAGTCATAAATTATGAAGATGAATCAATGGTGGTGGAAAGTTTTAGGTATTGTTCTGATATTCTACACAGTCATTGTTGGCATGCTCACTCCACTCAAGCCAGGTGTGATTGATGTGAGCCCACAGAGAATTGAAGCGGGTATGGACGTTACCATTTCAGTGACCGGCTATAATAATCACTTCAATGAAGCAAAAGAAAATCGAGCTTATCTTAAGGTAGGTGAATCCAGTTTTTTACCTGGAGAACCTGTAGAAATTATGGATCACAATACCATCAAGTTTCAATTTAATATCCCGGAAGTAGTACCTTCTTCGGATTCTTTGGTAAGGGCTTCGCTTACAGTCGATAATGAAATAGATGGATATTCCCTTTACCCTAATGGCGTATTTATAAAACAGATTCCGGATGAAGATTATAATCACTCAGGAGTGTGGCTGGATCGACCTGATCAGATACATGATTTGAGTAGCTTTAGGTTTCCATATAGAAGCATATTGAATGAGACCATACGCAATACTTTTTTTCACATCACGCTATGGTTTTCTATGTTTATTCTTCTGATCGCCGGTCTTTATTACGCCATAAAATATCTGACAACCAAAAAATTGGATTATGATCATCGTTCCAAATCCCTGACAGTGGTTGCTATATTATTCGGGGTGATGGGCATAATAACAGGTTCTATATGGGCGAGGTTTACGTGGGGAGCTTGGTGGACGCCTGATGTGAAGTTAAATATGTCGGCAGTTGCGATGCTTATTTATCTTGCTTACCTGGTTTTACGTGGTTCAATAAAAGATCAGGATCAAGAAGCGAGGTTGGCTTCTGCTTATAATATATTTGCATTTGTGGCATTGATTCCTCTGGTATTTGTAATTCCCAGGTTGACTGATAGTTTGCATCCTGGCAATGGTGGAAATCCTGCTCTTGGCGGAGAAGATCTGGATAACACATTAAGAATGATTTTTTATCCGAGTATTCTCGGATTGACATTAATAGGAGTATGGATGGCTTCTCTTTATTACCGGGTAATTAAAGCCAAAGAAAAGATCTTGCTTGGCTCATGAAATTAAGCGTATGAAGATTTTTATATTTCGCAAAATTAATAGACTTTAGACTTTTGATATGATTAAGAAATTAAGTTTATCCTCTTATTTATTTATAGCCTTTATCTGTATGCCATTTCTGGCAAATGGGCAGTCTTCAACCATTGATTTTTTAAGAAGTACAGGAAAAATATATGTTGTTGTGGCTGTAATCTGTGTCATTCTGATCGGATTATTTTGGTTTATGTTTCGATTGGATAAGCGCCTAACCAAAATTGAAAATCAAATAAAATAATGAGTACTAAACAAGCAAGTTTTTTTGCAAGTGTGCAACGCAACTTTGACAAGGCTGCTGCCCATACCAACCATCACCAGGGTTTGTTGGATCAGATCAAGGTGTGCAATTCTGTTTATCAGATGAAATTTCCTGTGAAAATCGGGAATGGTTATGAAGTGATTGAGGCCTATAGGGTTCAACACAGCCATCACCGGCTTCCCACCAAAGGTGGAATCCGTTTCTCTCACCTGGTCAATCAGGACGAGGTTATGGCTCTTGCTGCATTAATGACCTTCAAATGTGCCTTAGTTGATGTTCCTTTTGGAGGAGCTAAAGGAGGAGTAAAAGTTTCTCCCCGGGCCTATACACCATCTCAACTTGAAAGGATTACAAGAAGATATACTGTTGAATTAATTAGAAAGAATTTCATCGGACCTAGTCTCGATGTTCCCGCTCCTGACTATGGAACCGGTTCCAGAGAGATGGCATGGATACTTGATACTTACTCTCAATTCAAAGGGGGAGGAGAGATTGATGCTGTAGGTTGTGTAACCGGTAAGCCAGTCGCTCAGAATGGAATACGAGGAAGAACAGAGGCGACAGGTAGGGGAGTGTTCTATGGAATGAGAGAATTGCTGGATGACAAGGCTATGATGAAATCCATAGGTATGGAACCTGGTATGGCTGGGAAGACAATGGTTATCCAGGGATTAGGAAATGTGGGGTCTTATTCAGGAACAATATCTCAGGAAGAGGGAGATGCACGTGTAATTGGTGTTTCGGAAATTGAGGGCACTATAGTCAGCGAAGGCAATATTGATATTCAGGAGTTAATAAAATTCAGGAAAAAAACAGGAAGTATACTTGGATTTCCTGGTACCAAGACTTTGAAGGACCGAAAAGGCTGGATAGGTATTGATTGTGATATTCTTATCCCTGCAGCTTTAGAATCTCAGATTAATAAAGATAATGCTCATCAAGTCAAAGCCAAGATTATTGCTGAGGCTGCCAATGGTCCTGTTACTGCAGATGCTGAAGAGATATTGATTAAAATGGGAGTTTTAATCCTTCCAGATATGTATCTTAATGCAGGAGGGGTAACGGTTTCTTACTTTGAGTGGCTTAAGAATCTGTCACATATGAGATTTGGTAGAATGGATAAGCGATTTAACCAAAACACCTATATGAAATTGGTGAATACAGTTGAAAAACTTACAGGTAAAACCCTTGCAGCCCGAGAAAAAGAATACCTTACCAAAGGTGCAGATGAAATAGATCTTGTACGCTCAGGCCTTGAAGAAACAATGGTTACAGCTTATCATGGAATCATGCATACTTATAAGAGGAAGAAAACAATCTCGGATCTGCGTTCTGCAGCTTTTGTTACAGCTCTTAATAAAGTTGCAAGTGACTACATGACACTAGGAGTATTCCCATAATGGTTTGCTTAGAAATTTAAAAGCCCGCTCATTTTATTTCAATGTGCGGGCTTCTGTTTTTTTTAGACAATTATGGTCAGAATTCAATGTATGCAAATACGCCAAAATTTTTGTTTTTAGCTTCTGTTGAAGTAGTGACGTCACCATCAACAATATTCCCCAGTCCGTAACCATAATTGATACCTACTCCGACTCTACCTAACTCTATACCAACACCAATATTAGCTCCAAAGTCAAGAGTCTTCAAATCTCCTCCTAAATCATCAAGATCATTGCTTAATTGAGCTCCGACATATGGGCCCAACTCAACATAAAGACCATCTCTTGAAGATGCGAAGTAGAATAAGAATGAAGCAGGGAATTCCAGATAGGTAATGTCAATGTTTTCATTATTGAGCTTATAACCTTTAATAGATAGGATGGCTCCTGGTCTAAATGCCAGTTTTTCACCAAGCCCCATTGTAAGCATAATTCCACCCTGGAGTCCTGATTTGGAGTCAGTTTCAGTCACAATATCTCCACCATCGATTGAGATATTTGAATAGTTAACTCCTCCTCTTAGTGCAATTTGGCCTTGGACACTCCATGCAATGGTTACGAAAAGGAGCATCGTTGAAACTTTAAGGAATGATTTCATAATGTCCGTAGATTTTTATTTAGAAATAAATTGATTTTTCATTCTTAATTATAGAAGTGGTTTTAAAACGTATGTTAAAATTAGTTATAAGTGCCCAACCTGCCTACCGGCAGGCAGGTGGCTTGTAAATAAATTAATAATATGTTTTTAATCCACTTCATAATAGAGACTCCATTACCGGTATTGAATGTTACATATATAACATATAATTAACTTGAATTAGTTTTTTATAGAGGGATTGTGTACGTTAATAGAAAAAGTGAATTAAAATACCAGAGAGTCGCAACAATTTAGAATGTTGAGGCGTCTATATATAAAAATAAGCACATAGAAATTATTTCTAAGGCTTGTGAGAGTTTTTTCATAGTTTATCATTACTTAACCGGGTTGAAGGACCCGGTTTTTTTATGTAGGATCACGAAGAATTATTTGTTACATAATAAAGTGAAAAAATTATCTCTATTAAATATTATAATTAATAAAATTTAATTTTATTTGCTAATTAATTAAGCTAAATAGGATTTCCTATAAATAACTTACCCATGGCAGATAATAAATTAGATAAGATAGACCTCAAAATTCTTAAGCTTTTACAAGAGAATTCCAAGATTACCAACCTTGACCTTTCCAAGCAGATCGGATTATCTCCGGCTCCAACACTTGAACGTGTAAAGAAATTGGAACAATCCGGTATCATTCAGTCTTATCATGCAAAGGTTGATGCGGCTGCTATTGGCCTGAATGTCAGAACATTTGTATTGGTATCTCTGGCATGGCAAAAAGAAAATGCACTGGAAAATTTCATCAAGAAAGTAAAGGATATAGATGAAATCACTGAATGCTATATCATCACCGGTGATGCCGATTTCCTTCTAAAAATCATCTGTAAGGATCTTCCTACTTATGAACAACTTTTATTCAAGACATTGAGTCAAATTGAAGAAATTGAAAGGCTGAAGACCCTGATGACACTTTCAAAAGTTAAAAAAGACAAAGTTTTACCGTATAACTATAGCGGAGAATAACTTTACCGTTCATTAATCTACTAAAGCCATCGGACTTAGACATCCTTCAAGTCTGTGGAGTGTATCTTTACCTGACAATAGGGTTGTCTATCTATTTGGTACAATTCATCTTCCCATTGATGCTGTTGATTGGAATTTTACAGAGCTTAAAAAGCTCATACTGCAATGTGATGCATATTATGGAGAAATGAACCTTGATGTAATCAATGAGCAAGGATATGCGGGGATGAATCTCATACCAGGGGGTGACTCTTTGGTAGATCTCTTCAGTTCCGTTAAAAAGTATGAAAAAGTAAGGCAATCTATTTTACAATCCTTCAATGTAGATATCGATGAATTCCTTCACGTCAGGCCACTTCTTATTCAACATATAATCGATAGACAGATCTCTGGGGGAGATGGACAAGTAATGGATTACGCCCTTTGGAATTTTTGCAGAAACAATAAAATTCCCTCAGATGGATTAGAAACTCTGAAAGACCAGTTTGATATTCTCGAATCTATTGATTTAAATTATCAGATTTCTATCTTGAAAACCATTGCCCGGAATACCTCCAGGTATCGGAAATACATCAGGAAAATGATTCAGTTGTATAATGCTCAGAACATCGTAGTTCTATTTAAAAAAGGAATGAAATCATGTGGAGCTTATCGACAGTTGTTAATTCTTGACAGAAATAATCGTATGGCAGAAAAGATTATGAATATAAAAACAGAAACAACTTTTATCTCGGTAGGCGTAGGACATTTATCAGGTAATAAAGGGATACTTGCTCATCTAAAAAGGGCAGGAGCAAAAGTCAAACCACTTCATTAATTCCTTTTGGGTGAATCTCAGTTTTTTGCGTTTTCTCAATAAGATATACAGTAGTTCCGATCCATAGAGGACTAAATAGAAGGGTTAAAGAGATTACAATAATCGTCAATTGGTAATCAAATTCACTGATGATACCAGAAAAATAACCACCGGAAACCAAAATAAAACTCAACTCTCCAATCTGGGCCAGGAGTGCTCCTCCATAAAGGCTATACTTCCAGTTTCTGCCGAATGCATGAAGTACAATAGAATTGATAAAGTGATTACCCAGGTAAACCGAAATTAATAATAAAGATATGATCTCCCAGTTATCCATGATGAATCCGATATCGATCAACATGCCTATGGAAACAAAAAATATGGCAACAAAAATGATCCTAAATGCATGAAGACTATCATGAAACCATTCCGTAGATTTAGCTGCATGGACGATCATTCCCGCAACAAAAGCACCAAGTGCTGCAGATAAACCGAAAAATGCTGTTGCCACAGCCATACCAAAGCAGATGATCAATGCAAAAAATACCTGCATCTCATGATCCTCCTCAAATTGTTTTTCAAATGGAATAGTGAATTGGGGATGTTTTAATACCCATATTATGCCTGCAATTAACAAAAATCCACCTAACAGCTGAAGTAAAATATCATTGATAGAAGGTACAGACCCACCTAAATATTGGGTGATAATTAACATAGGAACTATGAGGATGTCCTGAACAAGTAATATACTGATGACACTCTGTCCTATAGTTGTATGATTCTCTTTATTATCTTGTAATAATTTAATTACAACAGCAGAACTACTCAGGCTAATTACGAATCCCAGAAGTATTATTCTATTCCAACCCCAACTAAATACCAACCCAATCAGAGCTACCATAAAAATGCTTGCAATAATCTGAATTATTGTCCCGATGGTAGCGGCTTTCCAGCTTTTTATCAATCTAGGAAGATCCAGGTCCATTCCTATAAAAAACATAAGTAAAATTAATCCGATCTCACCCATTGATGTTATGACTTTCTCATCCGTAATAATCTGGAAGCCATGCCTTCCAAGTAATACACCCGCAAGGATATAAGCTATGATCAAAGGCTGCTTGAAATACCTTAAGATGGAGCCAATACCAATGATAATCAATCCCAGTAATAGGAAATCAAAATAATATGGGTTAGTATTTCCAGCTAATGTGAATATCATAATATAATTTATGGATCGGTATCTATCGTAAAATAGGTAAATGCATGTAAATACCAATTATTAACTACTGCGAACTGTAGTATTATTTAATAGGCTTTAATCCTCGTTTGTACTTTTTCCCAAATCCTGAGTTGTTGGGGTCATATTCAATGTCAAGGTTGTAATCAATACCTTGATCAGGAATTTGATTTTCTTGGCCGAGGGCCCATAATATACCCTGGATGCTCAACTTCCTCATGTTTTGTTCTTTAAAATCAAATGGATGGCCAAGTGTTGTAAAGAAAACTCTCGCAGGTTTACCACTTTCTCCTGTGTAAGATTTAATCCATGCTACCGGATTATTTAATGGAAATTCAGCGAGCCTATCATTCATTTCATGGTTTGATTTTAAAGCTTTACCCGATAGCAATGGCTGACTGTCACCATGTAAGTTCCACTTGCCACCTTCAACATGGTAAAGCCAGGAAAATGCTTCAAAGTCCTTGATACCATGTAGGATAGGGTGTTCAAACTCGTTCTTATTTATGGTAACTTCTGTTAAAGGGATAGTGCCATCATCGAAGTGACCATGATGTGTAATCCATTGCTGTCCAAATACTTTACTTGGCCACTCATTGTTCATGTGGAACTTAGAGGAATCGTCTTTATATAAAAAAGCATGCGTCGATGTTCTGAATCCAACCATAGGCCTTCCTGATTCCGCATAGTCGATGATATGTTGGAGCTCTTCATCTGGCAATGCTCTGAACCTGGTGAAAATGACCATAAGATCTGCGGATTCAAGTGCCTGAAGCCCCTCGATATGGTCCAACCTATTGGGATCAATAGTGCCTGTAGAATCTACTGAATGACAATATGAAACTTCTACATCGAAACATTTTTGAAGGAGCTGACCTAGCATGGGCATGGATTCTTCGGATCGATATTCTTCATCACCTATCACAAATACAATATGTGGCCTTTTATTTGATTCTTCATTCTCCTTGCAAGAAGAAAAAAAGGTGAAGATGGAAAGGGAAAATAGAGCGATATATAGAATTCTTATCATTGATGAAGCTATTGTGATTGATATTCAGATAGAAGTTCAGCTGTAGTGTAAAAGCCATTTTTGTCTTTAATGGCAGAGCGAACTGATGCAACTTTATCAGGCTTTATTACTGATGCTTTATTCCCAAATGAGTTCCGTATGTAGGTTAATACAGCGGCTACTTCCTCATTATTCATCAATCCCTCATAAGGGGTCATGGGCACTTTTCCACTATATTCTCTTCCCAGCACCGTAATGGGCCCCATGAGACCCTTAAGAGTTAACTTGATTAATTTATCCTCATCACCAGTTGCCCATTCACTCTTACTTAGAGGTGGATATCCAACGGCCTTTAAGCCCTTTCCATCTGGTTGATGGCAAGTACTGCAGAATGCATCTCTGGCGTAGATTTCTTTTCCTTTTTTGTAAAGTTCTAATTCAGCCCCTTCAAGATGAGAAACAATTTCTTCAGATTGTACAGGATTCACCGACCTGCCATTTAGGTGAGCGAGAGCGGCTTCATATGGGCCTTTCATCCAATCATCCAATGGATATTTTTTAGCTTCATTCAGAATTTTCATTCCATTTGAAACATCCAGCCAGGAAGCTGTAACTATTGCTTCAAGTCTTACTCGGCCATGGGGATCTGCCCCTGCTTCAATAAGTAAATTGATGGCGTCCGGGATTTGATGATTCATGTATTTTAAAACTCTTACTGCTGCTGCTCTGACACGATGGTCTTTAGACTTAAGTAAAGTTGTGGTTAATTCATGATCAACCTGGTTGACTCCCCAGCTGACCCATAATGCTTCTAATAGATGATGTTCATATCTCGGGTCCGACTGATCAAGTTCTTCTGTCCAGGATTGAATTGCATTAAGTGCATCGTCTGCATTCCTTCCTCTCAATTCCCGTCTTACTCTATAACGTGTACGGTATTCAGGAAGCTTTAATAAATTCAGAAGGGTATTTATATCAGCATCAACTATATTGACAGGATCAACCATAGGTCTTGATGGGTGAGTAATTCGATATATCCTCCCATGTACATGATCTCTCAATGGGTCGCGGGCATTATGTTGCATGTGTCCAATTAATACATTGTGCCAGTCGACCACATAGAGACTCCCGTCAGGAGCGAACTCCATGTCTACCGGGCGGAAATTTCGATCTGTAGAAGTAATAAGATCTAACCTGTGTTCAGACTTATATCCGGTCCCATCATCATATATTTTGTGTTGTTTTGTCCCCAGAAATCCTATGGTATTATTTATTAATAAATCTCCTTGGACATCATCAGGGAAGTGTCTACTCGAAACAAATTCAAGGCCTGAAGTTGGTCTCACCCTGTGTGCATCTTCAATTAGGTTTCTGGATTTAGGGCTTGCTTTACCATACCTTGGTTTTATACTCCCGGGCATCATCCAGAGTACATCCGGTCCAGACGTTTCAGCAAAGAAGTTTTGACCCCAATCATCAAAAGCAATTCCCCAGGGATTAGGAATAGAAACTTGAGATGTTCGTTCCAGATGTGATCGGGCAGGATTGTATCTGAAGAAACCGCCATTAGTGGCTCTTACAGGGCCGTAGGAAGTTTCAATGTTGCTATGAAGGAATACCCCTTCTCCCATATAGATTGCTCCCGACGGGTCTGCACAAAAAGCACTTATAGCATGATGCGTATCATGATCGTCAAATCCACTTAAAAGGACCTCTTCTTTATCTGCCACATCATCTCCATCCGAGTCAATCAACATTTTTAGATTAGTACCTTGAGAGATGTACACCCCCTCACTTGCCAATTCGAAACCGATCGGTAAATGAAGGCCATCTGCAAAAGTAATCTGGTTGTCAGCCTTTCCGTCTTTATCTCGATCTTCAAGAATGATGAGTTTGTCGTTTGGTTTAGGATCACCCGGTTGATAATGTGGATAAGTGGGCATGACAGCCACCCATAACCTTCCTTTGTTATCGAAAGAACACTGTACTGGATTAGCAAGATCAGGAAATTCCTTTTCAGAGGCAAAAAGCTCAATTTTATATCCATCAGGGATCGAAAAGGAGTTGAGGGCTTCTTCTCCATAGAGGTATTTTAAATCTCCACGACCATGAACATCCTGATAATTGGTTTCGATCTCGGGGAGTACAGTTGTCTTTTTATCTGATGATTCCAGATCCATTTCTTTACCCTTGCAAGCCATCCATATCGCAGTATCTCGGATGGCTGTCATTTCTCTGATCTTTTTAATTTCTGAGGGGTAATTGTCAGGACCAAACGGCTCATATCGTCGCCCGAATACATGGACGCCATTAGGCATTTTATAATCATAGTGCCAGAACCAATTCTTTTCCATCACTGCTTCATGTACCATGTCCCGGATCGATTCTTTCCGTGAAGATGATCCTGTAATGGTTGTGGTTAGGTAATTGCCCAGCCATTGATTTCCTTTGTCATTTAATTGAAAGCCGTCAATGGTGAAAGGACCTTCTGATTTATACAATTCAAGACTTACGTCAAATAGATTGATGAAAGGAATAGAATGCTTATTGGCAACTTCATTTATTGCCTCATTATAAAGCTTCAGATTTTCATTTTCTTTTTTACCATCGGGTAGGTCTTTAACAGAAGATAAATCTTCAAATGCTATCGGTGAAATCAAAACCAATTTACTGGAGGAAATGCCGTTGTAATTTTGTTTCAATGAGTGATCTATAAATGCACTCAATTCACTTTTGAAATTTTCGAGTCCTTGTAATCCCTGGAATGATTCGTTATAACCGAAAAATGCAAGAATAACATCAGCTTCCAGCCTTGATAACCACTGATCAGGACTTTCCAGATGGCCTCTACTCCCGGAAGGTTGTGACTCCTCATCGTAATATTGGTCAGCCGTGGGGAATGACCAGGGACTATCTCTTCCTGAATGAGGTCTGAAGCCGGGTGTGTTTCCTCCATCACACATGTTTCGTATGGTCAGTTCTTTGTCGGGATTAGCAAGATGCATGGATGTCTCAAAATGACCATAGTTGATCATTCTGGAACACAAATTATTACCGATAAGAGAAATGTTATCTCCATGTTGAATTTTAATTAACTGAGAATTTTGATCCTTGCAGGAAGAAATGGCTACCAATAAAACAGTTATAAAAAAGACAGGAAAGTAATCCCTAATCATCCTGAAAGTAATACTATATCGAGTAAAAGTAATGGTCATAAATAAAAGTTATGGCTGGCATTAAAAATACAAATGAATTTAAATGATATAATTTCTAATCTTTACGAAAAGCAAAAATCTAAATCATGTCAAAAATTCCATCATCAATTATTACAGAACTGCCTGTATCTTCTAGTATAAATAGCTCTTCCTCTCCTAAGGAAATGCGTATTGTTCAAAGAAATCAACTTCTGCTTTGTTTTACTGCAATCACATTGCTTACAGTGTGTTTTATCTATTCATTGCAGGTGGAGCAATTCTTGATCTCAAATAAGATTGCTGCATATGTCATATTTGCAGCCTGGATATTCATGAAAACCAATGACCCCGTTAAATCAAGACTTAAGCTAAAAGACCAGTTGGCTAAAAAGTAGAAGTTATTCCAGTCTTAAAACTCAAGACTAAGATTAGACCATAAGTATCAATACTTATCATGCCAGTCAAAGTACTCTTGAATGATTCTATCCTTTTCTTCTCTAATAAATTCCAGAAAGGCAGATGCAATAGGGGATAGCTTCTTGGATTTCAACCATATAAGATTCCAGTGGGTGATTATAGGCAACCCTTTAAAAGGGATGATCTCCAGTTCTCCATCTCTGAGAGCTGTTTTTATTCCAATGATGGGCATAATGGAGTAACCAAGCCCTGCAATGACAGACTGTTTCATTGCTTCATTGGAAGTGAATTCCATCTTTTTATAGGTGGGAAGCTTACTTTCTTTAATGAATGTTTCCATTGAGCTTCTCGTTGCGGAACCTTTCTCCCTGTACATTAATGGATATTCTTCAAATATTTTTGTGACAGGAGTATTTTTTTTGAGTTTGAGCTTTGGGCTTCCAATCAAGTATAATTTATTCTCCAATAATTGTTCAGAATAAATATTCAGATCATCTGGAATCACAGAGACCAGGGAGAAATCAACCTCATTGTTTTCAAGACTCTCTACCACGTAAGTCTTGTTGGTAACATCCATAGTTAGGTCAATACCCCTATGCTTATTCATGAAATCAGATAGGAAATAGGGCATGACATACTTCCCTGTGGAAGCAACAGATATTTTTAATTTTCCTGCCAGCTGATTCTTATAAGCAAGGGTTTTGTAATTGATGGTTTCCGCTTCAGTAAGAATTTTTTCTGCGGTTCTGGCTATTTCATGTCCGAAATCAGTGATGTATAATTTCCTTCCTACTACCTCTGTCAGAGGTATAGGAAATTGATTTTGAAATTTTTTTAGCTGAATTGAAACCGCCGGTTGTGTTAAATATAATTCTTCAGCAGCCTTTGTAACGCTCTGATTTTCAACTATTGTGACAAATATTTTGAGCTGGTGCAATGTGTAATCCATAAAGAGTGTTTATGTATATCATATCAAATATAAATAAAAATTAATGAAACAAAAGAAGACTTTTGGGTTGTAAATATTAAAAATCGGAACAATGGCTGATGCAACTAAAACCTCTTATCAAAAGAAAATGATTTCAACCTGGTCGAAAAACATTGAAGGAAAAAACCAGCTTAATGAAAAATCTGAATTCAGGTTATCTAAAAATATGGTTATGGGTTTTCTTGGAATTGCCTTTATGACATTATGGTTGATTCTTTCTATTCATAACGAACAATTATTGCTAGGTGAAATTATCCCGGCTTATATAATTATCACTGCCTTACTTTTTATGAGGGCATTGGATAACTCAAATGTTTAATTTATTAAATCTAAAACACTAAAATCTTTAACAATGGTAACTACAGAAGTTCTTCAAAAAATCAGATTAGTAGATGGACAATTTACTCCATCAGAAGCTTCAGATGTTGTAAGCTCTTTAATTAATGAAAAAATCAATTTCCACAAGATTCAGCGACTGGGAATGTTCATTCATGATGAAGATGAAGATGCTGCTGAGTTGAACGGAAGAGTGCAAGAATTGATCGATGAAAGAAAAAAAGCAAAAGCTATTATAGCAGAAGCAAGAGCAAAGGGATACAATGTAAAGATCAATGGCATCCTTGAAATCACATTTGAAAAATAATTTAGAGATACTAAAAACAACTCAACTAAAAAGCATGACACCAAACAAATCATATAAAACCATTTCTGTTGCTAAAGGTGATGGAATCGGTCCTGAAATAATGGATGCTGTATTAAAGATTCTTAAAGCTGCAGAAGCAAGGCTGAATTATGAGGAAATTGAGATAGGAGAAAAAGTCTACTTATCCGGAAATACAAGTGGTATAAGTAAAGAAGCATGGAATACCATCCGAAAAAATAAAATATTTCTGAAGGCTCCCATTACTACACCTCAGGGAGGTGGTTATAAAAGCTTGAATGTAACACTTAGAAAGACACTTGGCTTGTATGCTAACATACGTCCTTGTAAGAGTTACCACCCATTCATTGATACCAAGCACCAGGAAATGGATGTTACCATCATTCGTGAGAATGAGGAAGACTTGTACGCAGGAATTGAACATAGACAGACAGATGAAGTCGTGCAATGTCTTAAATTGATCTCAAGGCCCGGTTGTGAAAAAATTGTTAGGTATGCATTTGAATATGCCAGGATGTATGGCAAAAAGAAAGTCAGTTGTTTTGTTAAAGACAATATCATGAAACACACAGATGGATTGTTCCATGAGGTCTTTAAAGAGATAGCTGTTGAATATCCGGAAATTGAGTCAGATAATTGGATCATTGATATCGCTGCAGCCAGACTGGCAGATACACCGGAAATGTTTGAAGTGATCGTAACACCTAATCTCTATGGCGATGTTGTATCAGATATTGCTGCACAGATATCTGGTTCTGTAGGACTTGCTGGTTCTGCTAATATCGGAAGCACTTGTGCGATGTTTGAAGCAATTCACGGATCTGCACCTCCCATTGCAGGTAAAAACGTTGCAAACCCTTCAGGTTTATTAATGGGTGCAGTTATGATGCTAAATCACCTTGGACAACAAGATGTAGCTGAAAAGATTAAGAATGCATGGGCTGTAGCCATTGAAGATGGCATCCATACTGAAGATATCTACAAGGAAGGAGTCAGTAAGAAGAAGGTAAGTACGAGTCAATTCGCAGAAGCTGTTATCGCGAGATTGGGTAAGTTGCCTCAACTCATTAAAGCTGAAAAATATGATACGGGTATTCAGATGAATATTCCTGAATACAAGAGAAAGTCAAAGTCTGAAAAAGTGCTCAAAGGTGTAGACATATTTGTTGATTGGAATGGGGAGAATGTTAATGACCTTGCAGAACAATTACAGAAACTAAATAATGGAATAGAATTAACTATGATTACCAATCGTGGTGTGAAGGTGTGGCCGGAAGGATTTGAAGAGACCTTCTGCACAGATCACTGGAGATGTAGATATGAAGTGGTCGAAGAGCGCCAGGCTGAGAAAAAATTCATTCCAATGATTATGACAAAAGCCATCGATCAACATATCGATATCATCAAATCAGAAAATTTATATGAATTTGATGGCAAGAGGGGTTACTCTCTTGGACAAGGTCAATGACAAACTTATCAAAAGTGAATAAGTTTCCATGAGATTTTTGCTTTGATACGAAGATGGGTGGAGGAAATTGATCCACCCTCTTTTACATCTAAATACGGAACTATTGTTACTAATATAACCAAAAGTGAGTTATAGTTTTTTCATAAATGTCCTCAAACAGTGTTAAAGTGATGGTCACGTTACCCGACGTGGCCATTTTTATTTTCGTAACTACTCAGGTACAGTCAATTTCAGTTAAAAAATGTCAATTTTTCGTTATACTTCAGCTAATTTTTAGTCAATAGCTCCACTATTCACGAAAAATGGAGCTTTGTCTAACAAAAAATTGTCTGATTTTTTATTCTGAAAGCACATACCTGAGTAGTTACTTATTTTTTATCTTTTGAAAAAATATTGAAGAGTGAACTTATTCCAATCAAAGTGAAAACAATAATTTTAAACCATTCCTCGCCTTTGATAAGATATTTACCTGCAAATGCAAAAGACAGAACTCCTATAATTGCCCAAATAATTTTATTAGTCTTTTTCTTTTTGTCGTTCATTGCGTTTAAAATTAGCAATAAATCCCTAACATCAAAAGCAATTTTCTGGAAGGTTGTGTCAACATCATTGAAAGGCATATTTCCTCCACAACCTTCAAATATGCTACAGTGTTTATCCCAGGACCCAAAAAATTCAAAGTGCTCCCTTAATCATTGGTAACGCTTTTTCCTCTATATTACTACTCCTTTTATTTAAGCGCTTAAACCTCTTAATCAAATGAATAATATACTCTTCCTTTTTGCATTTACTCTAATACTTACTCCATTATTAAATGGTCAGGGAACAAAGCTTCTTCGTCAACCTACTATTTCATCTGAACAAATTGTCTTTTCATATGCCAATGACTTATGGACAGTTGACAGGAATGGGGGAGAGGCAGTAAGATTGACTTCCAATGAAGGGATGGAATCCAATCCTCATTTTTCTCCTGATGAAAAATGGATAGCATTTACCGGTCAATATGATGGGAATACGGATGTATATATCATTCCCAAAAATGGAGGGACACCCAAAAGGCTCACCTACCACCCAGTTGCTGACATTGTACAGGGGTGGACCCCATCAGGTGAAGTGCTTTTCCAATCATCAAGAGAAGGAAGGCCTACCCAAACAGCTAAATTATATACAGTTTCTACAGATGGAAGCTTTCCTAATGCTCTGGACATTCCCAGAGCTGCATATGGGGAAATTTCACCTGATGGTAAACACCTTGCTTATATTCCCATCACTGCCTGGGATCCTGAATGGAGGAATTACCGAGGTGGTCAGGCCATGCCTGTATGGATCGTCGACCTGGAATCTAAGGAGTTAACAATAGCTACCCAATCAGACAATGAGCGCCATTTAGATCCTATCTGGTATGGTAATAAAGTTTATTATCTATCAGAAAGAGATTACGCCAGTAACATCTGGTCATTCGACCCAGTGACCAAAGAAGAAAAGCAGATTACGTTCCATGACCAGTACGATGTGAAAAGCCTGGACGCTACAAAGGATATGATCGTATATGAACAAGGGGGACAATTACACCTTCTTGACCCAGGGACTGGTGAAAGCAAAACCACAGAAATATCAGTCTCTGGTGACATGAATTTTTCCAGGCCCAGATGGGAGAATATAGTAGCCAGAAACCTGACCAATGCTAATATTTCTCCAACCGGGCAAAGAGCGATTTTTGAATCAAGGGGTGAGATCTTTACTTTTCCTAAAAAAGAAGGGAGCTGGAGAAACCTTACCAATAGTCCCGGTTCAGCAGAACGGTACCCGATATGGTCACCGAAAGGTGATAAAATAGCATGGTTCTCTGATGCCACTGGGGAATATCAATTGGTAGTGGCAGATCAATATGGGAAAGTAGAACGAAGTTATGAACTTCCTGATCCAACCTTTTATTTTACACCTGACTGGTCACCAGATGGTAGTAAGATCGCTTTCACTGACACAGATTACAACATCTGGTATGTGAACCTGGAGTCTGGTGAAGTGGTAAAAGTCGACACAGACCGCTATGCACATCCCAACAGATCTATGAATCCAAAATGGTCACCTGATAGTAAGTGGATTGCGTATGCCAAACAGCAGGACAGTCATTTTAAATCAGCATTCTTATACCATGTTTCAGAAGGATCAATACACCAGGTGACAGACCCAATTGCTGATGTAATTTCCCCAGTGTGGGATGAATCGGGAGATTATTTATACTTGTTGGCAAGCACTGATTATGGTCTGAACTCCGGATGGTTGGATATGAGTTCTTATGATCCCCAGGTCAACAGAAACCTTTATGCAATAGTTCTATCATCAGAATCTTCGTCACCCACTCTCCCAAAAAGTGATGATGAAAAGGTGGAAAAAGAAGAAGCAAAGAAAGAAGAAAATGGTAAGAAGGAAGATGACAAAAAAGATGAAGATAAAGAAGAAGAAAAAGATATTGTTATTTCATTAGAAGGTATTCAAGACAGGGTGGTGCACCTTGATATTCCTTCAGGAAATTATATCGCTTTGGTTGAAGGACCAAAACATTCTGTGATAGTAGTCGAATCAGAAAATGGATTTGGAAATGCCACCATCCATAAGTATGATGTTAAGAAAAATAAGGCTGAGGAACTTGCTTCAGGAATTGATGACATCCGCACTTCTGCTGACCGTAAATCTTTCTTGTTAAGAAAGGGAGGAGGTTGGATGATTGCAGGTACAGGATCACCGGTCAAAGGTAAAGATGGAGCCCTTAAAACAAATGCCAGGATATTGATCAATCCAAAGGCAGAGTATCAACAGATATTCAAGGAGGGATGGAGGTTTATGAGAGATTTTCTTTATGTTGATAATGTACATGGTGCTCCATGGGATGACGTATATGATTGGTATTCCCCATGGATAGATCACGTAAGACATCGCAGTGACCTCAACTATGTTGTTGATATTTTAAGCGGAGAAGTTGCGGTAGGACATTCTTTTGTGAGGGGTGGTGACATGCCTGATCTCGATAGGGTTCCGGTGGGGCTTCTAGGGTGTGATTTTACTTTATCTGGAGATAATTATGTAATCAGCAAGATCTATTCAGGAGAACATTGGAATGCTGGAACGTTAGCTCCTCTTGCCATTCCAGGAATAGGCGTAGAAGAAGGGGATATACTGCTTGAAGTGAACGGTCAACGACTTACTGCCGGAATGAATCCTTACCAGTTATTTGAACAGACTGCCGGAAGGGAGATACACATCAAAGTAGGAAAAACGGCAGATCTTGCTGCTGCCAAAGAAATTCTTGTCAAGCCAATTTCCAGTGATCGACAATTGAGATATTTGGATTGGATAGAAGGAAATCGTAGGAAAGTAGATGAACTTTCAGGAGGAAAGCTTGCCTACGTTTACCTGCCAAATACAGGAGGAGGAGGATTTACCAACTTTAACCGGTACTATTTTTCCCAGCAAGACAAAAAAGGGGTCATCATAGATGAAAGAAATAATGGCGGCGGATCCGCTGCTGATTATATGATAGATATTATGAATCGCAAGCTGTTTGGGTATTTTAATTCAAGGGCAAATGATCATCGACCCTGGACAACTCCAATGGCTGGAATCTGGGGACCCAAAGTAATGATCATCAATGAAAGGGCAGGATCAGGAGGTGACTTGTTACCCTATATGTTCAAAGCAGCTGGAATAGGTCCTTTAATAGGAACTAAGACTTGGGGAGGATTGGTAGGAACGTGGGACACACCACCTTTTATAGACGGAGGGAGGATGGTAGCTCCTCGTGGAGGATTCTTTGATGTTGATGGTGAATGGGCTGTAGAAGGAGAAGGAGTGGCTCCTGATATAGAGGTGATCCAGCATCCTGATCAGACTTCCATAGGGAACGACCCACAACTTGAAGCCGCTGTTCAGGAAGCTTTAAGGTTACTTAGTAATAATGAGTTCCAATTAAAACCAGAGCCTGTTCCTCCGGTAAGGTGGAAGAGACCAGCTACATTTAAGAATAAGTAACGAGAAAGGTAAGTCTAATTTGAGAAATAATAGCTATTCAATCTTATGATTGGTAATGTTGATCTATCACTAGTCAATTTTTCTTTTTATTGGATTATTTTTGCACCGTGCAAATTTCAGCTGGAAATAAAACGGCCATTATTGTAGGAGCTTCAGGAGTAGTTGGGGGTCACTTAGTCAATTATCTATTGGCCAGTCAGAACTATTCCAAGGTGGTCAGTCTTGGTAGAAGGAAACTAGATATTGAAAGTGAAAAACTAGAACAGCACATCATTAACTTCGATAAGTATGGCACCTATGCTCCTTTCTTAAAAGGTGATGACCTCTATCTAACGATTGGGACTACGATGGCTAAGGCAAAAAGCAAAGAAGCTTTCAGAAAAGTGGATTATACCTATGCCCTCAATATTGCCAAGGCAGCATCAGAAAATGGAATGAACCAATTGATGTTGGTCTCTTCTGTAGGAGCTGATTCAGAATCTGTCATATTTTACTCGAGAATTAAGGGAGAGCTGGAAAATGCAATAAAAGAATTGACCTTTTGGTCCATTCATATATTCAGGCCTTCCATCCTCCTGGGTGAACGACCCGAATCACGGACAGGTGAATCCATCGCTAAAGTAATAGGTAAGGGGCTTGATTTTGTATTAGGAGGTTTATTGACCAAGTATAAACCAGTTGAGGCTGAAACTGTTGCTAAGGCTATGGTTGCCAAAGCCCAGGAATTAGATTCCGGTATCCATGTATATCCTTCACACTGGATTCAGAAATTGAGTGAAAAGGAAGATGCATTGCGTAAAATTTAAATAAACAATCAATGAGTACAAAAAAAGAGTCTACGATAACCATTAAAGTAGCCCTCGATGAAAACAAACATCCGGACAGCATAATCTGGACTTCTGATGACAATCCACAAGGAATGGAGGAACACCTTGCTAAGGCAATGTTGGTGTCATTCTTTGATAAAGAATACAAAGACACTTATAAAATAGACCTTTGGACCACTGAAATGCAAGTAACCGAGATGGATCGGTTTATGTTTCAGTCATTGAGAGCCATGGCTGAAACTTATTTTCGAGCCACAGGCAATCAGGAACTGGCCAATGATATGCGAAGGTTTGTACAGTACTTTGGAGAGCAAACTGAAATCATACCTAAGAGCGAGACTTAATCCTTTCAAGACTTAGTTCTAAATCAGGAATTCTAATGTTTTAGACTAAGTACAACAAGCTGTTGTTTTCATATATAAAGAAATTTTATATACACAATATTAAGGTATTACA
This sequence comes from Saprospiraceae bacterium, assembly GCA_013002995.1. Taxonomy (GTDB): domain Bacteria; phylum Bacteroidota; class Bacteroidia; order Chitinophagales; family Saprospiraceae; genus JABDLO01. The sequence continues at coordinate 23,253 of JABDLO010000420.1, forward strand.
TTAATATGTAATGTGTAAATAGTTGATTATGTGTTGGAACTATTTCATATATAAATAAGTTATAATAAAACTTACACATTAATTTTTTTAATTATATATAATTTCTATTTTTGATCAACGATCAACCTATGAACAACATTGTCACAAAACGATTTATCGATAGCCTTAAGCAGCTAAAGGGGGAAGGGCGTGTCAAGTCCTACAGACAATTTGCTCTTTCTGTTGATTATGCTCCTCAAAGTCTTTCTGATATTATTAATGGTAAGCGAGACGTTACGATAGAACTTATCAGGAAATCTTCATTAAAATACCGCATCAATACTCATTATTTATTTACAGGTGAAGGGGAACCTTTTCAATCACCTACTGATGAGGTTATGAAGATATTGACCGTATATACAGACGATGAGGAAGAAGAACGCATAGCTTATGTTCCGGTTTCTGCCCAAGCCGGATATGGAGAACAGCTTGTTGATCAAGCCTACATGGAAGAATTGGTAAGTTTTAATATGCCCGGTAGCCGTTTTCAATCAGGTACATATAGATGTTTTGACATTAGTGGGGATAGTATGGAACCACAATTACATTCCGGAGATCAGGTAATATGTAAATATGTTGAACTGGATAGAGATTTCTCCAATATCAAAGATAATTACGTCTACGTTGTGGTGACTCTTGATTCTGTTGTTGTTAAACGTGTGGTTAAGACTGATGAATCATCCATAGGTCTTATGCTGATTTCAGATAACACCTTTTATGATCCTTACACGATTAAAGCTGAAGATGTAAGAGAAATATGGGAAGTAGATGTTAAGATATCAGAATTCTCACCTTGCAATAAACCTAAATCATCCGGACTGGAATCAGAAGTAGAAGGAATGAAAAGAAAACTGGATAATCAGACCCTCCTCATTAAAAAACTCTCACGATCCTTTGAATCTGTCATAAAAAGAAATCGGTCTTCCCTATAATATTGTTATCAGTTAACAGCAACTAATGGTAATTTTATCTTCATTGGTCTTATTTACAGGATAGTTATATACCCATTTCATAAATTTGATAACAAAATTAGATCAAATGAACCATATTGATATTATAGGCAAATCCAGATACATAGGATTGGAAGGAGGTTTTTGGGCTATAGAAACTGATAAAGGAGAAAAATATACACCGATCAACATGCCGGAACAGTTAAAAACAGAAGGAGCAACTATTAGGGTCAGAGCCAAGATTTTACAAGGAGCTGTTTCAATTTCCATGTATGGAGAAGCCATCAGGATTATTTCCTTTGAAACATTGGCAGTGGTGTAAAGCGTTTCTCTTTTTTAATGCAGTTGATGCGTCAACTTATTTTCAAGATGTAGAGAAACATGTGCTGCAATTTTAGCTGCTAATTTTTGTTGAGCATTTTCAGCTTCAATTGAGTAATATTTCTTAACAAAGTTGGTGTCAAAGTTGCCAGTGACAAATGCATCATGATGCATAACAAATGAACCGAAAGGAAGTGTTGTAGCGATTCCTTCTATTTCATATTCCTGAATAGCATTTATCATTTCCTGTATAGCTGCGTTTCTTGTTGGACCGTATGTTATCAATTTGGATATCATCGGATCGTAGTAAATTGGAATTTCCATCCCTTCTTCATAACCATTATCCACCCTGATGTTTTTACCTTCAGGAAGTATATATGTTTTCAGTTTATCAATGGATGGCAGGAAATTATTATGAGGATCTTCTGCGTATACTCTAAGCTCTATGGAATGCCCTTTAATGGTTAAGTCTTCTTGCTTGAGTTCCAGAATTTCATTTCGAGCAATTTTAATTTGTTGTTCTACCAGGTCAATTCCAGTAATCCATTCAGTGACTGGGTGTTCTACCTGAAGGCGGGTGTTCATTTCAAGGAAGTAAAAATTAAGTTGGTCGTCAATTAAAAACTCCACAGTTCCTGCTCCTGAATAATTACAGGACCTGGCTACATTCACAGCGGCTTCTCCCATCTTCTTTCTGAGTTCTTTAGTGAGGACTGCACTTGGAGCTTCTTCAACAACCTTTTGATGTCTCCTTTGAACGCTACATTCTCGCTCGAAGAGATGAACAATATTGCCATGATTGTCAGCAAGGATTTGAAATTCAATGTGGCGGGGATTGGTTACAAATTTTTCAATGAATACGGATCCATCACCAAATGATGAAGTAGCTTCACTGATGGCCATCTTGAGTTTCTCATCAAAATCTTCTCTACGATCTACAATTCTCATCCCTTTTCCCCCTCCTCCAGCTGAAGCCTTGATCAGAATGGGAAATCCTATTTCTTCCGCTATTTTCTTCGCCTCGTCAATATCAGTAATGGGTTCATCTGTCCCTGGGACAAGAGGAATATCAAATTGCTTCACCGCTTCTTTTGCTGCCAGCTTAGATCCCATTGTTTTTATTGCATCACTTGATGGGCCTATGAAGATCAATCCTGATCTATTTACAGCATCAGCAAAAGCTGCATTTTCACTGAGGAAACCATAACCGGGATGAATGGCTTCAGCACCACATTTTAATGCTAAGTCAATAATCTTATCTCCTCTTAAATACGATTCTGTAGATGGATTTCCTCCTATATGATAGGCTTCATCAGCCATTTTAGTATGTAATGCTCCTGCATCAATATCAGAATAGATTGCAACAGTCCTTATTCCCATTTTTTGAGCTGTCTTTATTACTCTGCAGGAGATCTCTCCACGGTTGGCAATTAGTATTTTCATTTACTCAAATTTGTCTTTAATCACCGCATTACATTTTTAATATGATTGACAATAGCAAGAATAAAAAGTTTACGATGTTTTATTCAATTGTTCATACATTTGATCATCACGGTATCGTTGAATAGAGACCAAGATAATATAATATCACGCTTGTCTATGGAACAAAAAAGAAAAATACTATGGGAGCCTTCTTCGTCCTTTAGGAGAAACAGTCATTTGAGTCAATACATGGATTGGCTCGGTGAAGAAAAGAACCTTGATTTTGGGAATTATCAGGAACTTTGGAAATGGTCCGTAGATCATATTTCTGATTTCTGGGAGTCGATCATCCAATACTTCAATCTAAGTATAGAAGGGAATTATAGTCATATCGTAACTGGCGAAATGCCAAATTGCAAATGGCTTGAGGGGAGCAAAGTCAACTATGCTGAACATTTGTTTAGAAGATCCGAAGATGAACGGGAAGCCGTTATATTTTATAATGAAGAAGGGCAGCAACCAAGTTTATCCTGGAAAGATTTGAAGTCAAAAGCCGCTGCTTTCAGATCGTACCTGATCTCCAAAGGAGTGAAAAAAGGAGACCGTGTAGTAGCTTACCTCCCTAATACACCTGAGGCCGTCATTGCATTTATTGGAACATCCTCATTAGGGGCAATATGGTCCAGTTGTTCTCCTGATTTTGGTGTAAGCAGTGTGATTGACAGGTTTCAACAGATTGAGCCCAAAATTCTAATTACAGTTGATGGCTACCGATACAATGGAAAACACTTTGATAGATTGAATGAATCACAAGCTATTGCAAGTCAATTGACGACGCTTAAAGAAGTGGTAGTGGTACCATATATTGGAGGTGAGATTCCAGTCGGAATGAAATCCTGGAATGAGGTTATCAATGAAGAAGCTGGAGAACTCGAATTTGATCGGGTAGAATTCAATGATCCATTATGGATACTATATTCAAGTGGAACTACCGGAATACCAAAGGCCATCACCCAAAGTCATGGCGGAATATTGCTGGAGCATATTAAATACATGTCTTTTCACAATGATGTTAAAGAAGGGGAGAAGTTCTTCTGGTTTACTACAACAGGCTGGATGATGTGGAATTATCAGGTTGGGGCATTATTGTCGGGTGCTACGATAGTGTTGTATGATGGAAGTCCAGGATTTCCTGATCTAAATATACTTTGGAGGATGGCTGATGAAATTGGATTACACCATTTCGGAACAAGTGCACCTTATATTCTGGCTTGTAGAAAAAGAGATTTAGACTTTTCTGATTTGGGTTTAAAAGAGTTGAGATCAATTGGATCCACAGGTTCACCTTTGCCGACAGAGGGATTTGAGTTTGTATACGGCAGTATCAAAAAAGATGTATGGTTGTGTAGTATGGCTGGAGGAACCGATGTGTGTACAGCTTTCATTGGAGGGAATCCATTACTGCCTGTTAGATGCCCTGAAATTCAATGTATAGCATTAGGAGTATCATTGAGGGCTTATGATGAAGATGGACATGCAATTACTGATGACCTGGGAGAAATGGTCATAGAAAAACCGATGCCATCTATGCCGATTTATTTCTGGAACGATCCGGGCGGAAATCGATATCATGCTTCATATTTTGAAATGTTTCCTGGGATATGGAGACATGGAGATTGGATTAAGATTACTGAAGATGGATCACTCATCATTTATGGAAGATCTGATGCCACTCTTAATAGACAAGGAATCAGAATTGGTACCAGCGAAATTTATAGTTCTGTAAGGAAAGTAAGTGCCATCGAAGATTCTGTAATTGTCAACCTTGAACTTGAAGGTGGAAAACATTTTATGCCACTCTTTGTCAAGATTTCAAAAGGAGCGAAATTAGATGATCATATCATTCAAAAGTTGAAATCAACACTAAGAGAAGACTATACACCCAGGCACGTTCCTGATGTAATCCTTGAAATTCCCGATATTCCTTATACCATTTCAGGTAAAAAACTGGAAGCTCCGATTAAGAAGATATTGATGGGCATGCCCATCAGCCAGGCTGCCAATAAGGAAGCGATGAAAAATCCGGATGCGATTGATTACTTCATAGAAAATAAGGAAGACATTCTTGCAATGGCAGATTAATTTCTTTTCAATTTTTCATTTAATTGTTTCTCTAATAAATCAATAACTTCTTTATTATTGCTTCTTGAATAGTAACCTTTGCCGCCATCTAACTCCTTCAGTTTATTAATAGAAGTAAGCGCATCCTTGTCATTATTTAAACATACAGAAACCAAGGCTTTTATCCAATGAATATGGCCCAGGTAATATGGTTCATTCTTTCTGAATGGGTGATCATATTTTAAATAATTAATTTCAGCCATTGAAATCCAGCTTGCTGCAGTATCCAGTCTTTGCTTTCTTTCAGCGAGAAATTCAGCACCTTGAAGATATACAACCCATTGATCTTGCTCAGGCAAAGTATCTGAAGTAGTCTGAATTTTATTTATGAAATTATCATTGAACTGGGTCATGAATTCTATTTCCATCTCTACATTTTCCCATTGCATTCTTATGATTCCATATTCAAATCCTATATCCACTACTTCATATCGGAGTTTCTCTTCATAGCTGATGTTGAACCTCGGTAGTACTTCCATTCTTAGTACATCTTTATTAGAGTCATAGCTGAAAGCTCCCCATTGGTCAGCTACTTCATTTAAGATTACTGTCCACTTTCCATGTTCCTGAGGTATAATAAATAAAGCATATGATCCTGAAGGAACTTCATTGCCGCCTATCAAAACATTCTTTGAAAATGTAAGTTTGGTAGCTTCATTGGCACCTGCCCGCCATATTTTTCCATAAGGCACCAAATCTCCCCAGATATCACGGTTTTTTACAGATGGACTACTGTACTGAATACCTACTTCTGTATATCCGACGGTATTCAGAATCTCTTGAGTAGGACTGACCCTTGGAATCAATCCCATTCTGTATTGAGCCTGGACATTAAATGAAACAAACAAAAGAATTATTAAGAGTAGATTTTTCATTTCAATTGATTGTGGATCGAACTATAGATTTTTTACAAAATAATTTCAGTTGCTTAAAATTTCGATTCATAAAGTTGATTTTAACCTCACCTTATTAAAATTCTATTTGAATTTATGAAATCATTAACTGTAGATTAAATCAAATCATCATTTATTGCGTTATTCATATTGATTCAATTACTTATCAGATTTTTGTTCTTGTTACTATGATTGATTTTATAAAAAAGTGTCGGTTTTTATTAATGTTCATCCTTTTTTCAACAGTTTATGTTGCTTGTAGTGATGATCCAACTGAAGAATCTAATAATGACATTAACGTTGCGCTTGAGTTCCAGAAATACGTAGATAGGTTCATTGAAGAAGGATCAAGTCGAGGTTATGAAATAGATTTTAGCGACACTGGATTGTCGATCCAGTTTGGTAGTGCTCTTCCTGAAGATGCAGCCGGAGTATGCAGTGAGTTGGGTACTGGTACATCAGGCAGTCATGAGATAGAAATTTTAAAAAGTTACTGGGAGCAACTCACCGATATTCAGAAAGAACGATTGATTTTTCATGAATTGGGACATTGTGAGTTAAGCAGGCCTCATGACAACTCTGTATTTTCTAATGGTGACTGGAAAAGCATTATGAGAGGTTCTCCTCTTCCTCCTGACAAAACGCCAATTGTAAATTATACCGGTACCAGAAGGGATTATTATATCGATGAGTTATTTGAACCTACTACATCAGCGCCTTCATGGTTAAACTTAAGTGTTCCTTACACGGATGTTTCAGAAGATCAAAAGTCGATGATATTGTCCATTTCAGATATTGAAGAATTTGATGAGTTAACCACTTTAACCCGGGAAGTAAATTTTGAGATCGAAATGGAGATGGAAGTGTTATCAGGGCTTAGTTTTTCTGGTATATACTGGGCGGGTCCAGACATACCGAATAGTCTTCACCTATATGTTTTTGATGGTAAACAGATTCATATAGCTAGCGGACAACAGTTGTATGGTATCATGCATGTATTTGACTACCCATCTAATATCGCATTTCAAAAGAATAAGTTTACCATAAGAAGGGTTGATGACCTGTATCTGCTTTACTTTAATGAGCAGTTTCTTTACTGGTTAGATTACTTTCCTTTAAGGAGTGCTAAAATTGGATCACTCAACAATGAAATGGTCAATGATGTAAGATTTCATAATGTGAATGTATATACCTTGGATTAAGAAAGCCACAACAGCCCAAAAATATTCGATGCCACTGGCATTTCGGACTTACCCTAATTATCAGATGCTTAAGTCTTTGATAAAGAAATGTTGAGAAAGAATAATTAGAAAGGTGGCTATAGCCAAATTAGTCCCATACATTAGTAGTCGATGTAATCTGGGGACTAAGTCCCCATTCCATTGCTATTAAGAGAATAGTCCTATACGCCATGGTTTAAATTTGGTTGGAATATATTTAAAGTGCCTTGATTCTGTCTTGATATCTGAAGAGAAGAAAATAAATCCTTTTGAATAGATATCAATGCTCACCCTTACCTTTTTATCCTCTATAATTTCTGACCAGGCACGTTCCATTTCTCCTGACCAATAAATATCATCCAAAACCATAACACCATCAGAGGACATATGATCTTTTAAAATATTGAAATACTTTATAGTCCCCTCGTAGGTATGGTCGCCATCGATATATACCAGATCTACAGATTTGATCTTCTTTAGCAATTCTGGAAGGATAACATCAAATGAACCTTCATGTAATTTAATATTCTTCATACCCAGGAGATCAAAATTCCTCTGTGCCATATACGCTGAAGCAGGATCGCCTTCAATGGTGTGAGCCTGTGCTGAAGAGGATGCTGATGCCAGATATGAAGTTCCTAGCCCCAGGCTGGTCCCTAATTCAAGGATTGTTCTGGCCTGTTGATGGATGGCTAGATTAAACAATATTTTTCCATCTTTGGCTGAAGTTGCACTTGTCCTGGCAATATCCTTAATGTTGCGTTTTGAGGAATGATTAATTTTGGACCCTGCTCCTAGTTCTTTAAAATCGATTTCTTTATTGATCCTGGTAAGTTTCTGCCTTAAATTTTCGATGTCCTCATGGATGTAAAAATCTTTACTTGTATCTAATACCTCAACAATAAATTGATAAATAAAAGGAGAGTGAGCGTCATATACTGTTCCAGCCCCTGAATAATACTTTAAAAACAACCTTATATCGGTAAAAGATGGCAACCTCATAGGTGTAAAGATTAAAAATATAGGAATAACATATTAGAAAATATTATATATTTTTGTGAAAACGAATTTCTTATGCTTAGGAGGTGGAGAAAGTCAATTGCTTTGATGATCAGTTTAGGATGTTTCAGCATTGAGGGTTTAGGACAGACCACATTCAACAACTTAACAGAAAGTTATCTGGGATCTAGTGTGTATCAATCCAGTCTCGCTGTTGGGATTAATGACATGAATGGTGACGAGCTTGATGATATCATTATCATGAATACCGGGAAGGAGCTTAAAATTCTTTTAAACAATGGGGTGGGGCAACCAATGGAAATTATTGAATATGGACCAAAGGTTTCCTCGACAGCTGAGTGGTCTTTTGCTCTTGGAGATCTCAACAATGATGATATTCCTGAGATTTTTACCTCAGGGGTGTATAATAGTGTAAAAGTATTTGAATTCGACCCAATGCGTAAATCCATTGTAAGATCACAAAGAATCTCTTCAGGTGCATATGGCCAGGGAAGCAATGTGATGGATATCGACCTCGATGGATTCAATGATTACTTTTTATGTCATGATGAAGGAGAAAGCAGGGTATTCCTCAATGAGGGAGATGGAACTCTGAAACGGGAAGATGGATATATTGACTTTTCAACAAATCCAGAGAGTGATATGTCGGGCAATTATGGATCAGAGTGGGTGGATCTGGATGATGATGGTATCCCTGAGTTATATATGGTTAAGTGCTCAGTGAGGGCTTCTGAATTTACAGATCCCAGGCGCATCAATCAACTATTTAAAGTGAATGATCAAGGTGTTTATGTAGATATTGCATCTGAAGTAGGACTTGCATTTGGTGATCAATCCTGGTCGGGAAATTTTCTTGATATGGATAATGATGGAGATCTTGATGGAGTAGTCATCAACCATCACTCACCGCACATTTTTTTTAGAAATGATGGTGGAGTATTTACTGAGGTTGATCTAGGATATTCATTGACTTCATTCGATTTTCAAGTTATGTCTGCAGACCTGGATAACAATGGTTATACTGACATTGTGATCACGGGAGGAGAAGATTACATTTTGTATAATTTGGGAGACTACAATTTCATTCTGGAGGAGGAGCCTTTTGGGTTTTATCATGTTCATACTGCTTCACTTGGCGATATTGACAATGATGGATTTATCGATGCCTATGTGGGATATGGTAAGCCTATACTGGAACCCGGTAATCGTAGAGATGCTCTATGGATCAATAAAGGGAATGATAATAATTATGTGAAGTTTTCATTGAAAGGTAAGACGGTAAATCGCTCAGCCATCGGCGCTAAGGTTAAATTGTTTAGTTCTTTGGGTGTACAACAGAGATTTATCCAGGGTGGCCAAAGTTATGGTGTGGTATTGAGTGATATTCTGCATTTTGGGATGGGAGAGCAGGAGGTGATTGATTCCATTGAAATCATATGGCCCGGAGGCCTGAAAGAAAAATTTCAAAACCTTGGAGTAAATCAACATTATCTGGTAGAGGAAGGTGGTTGTATCACTGCTTTTGCAAATGTACAGGCTGATAAAGATGAGATTTGCCTTGATGAAAATACAATAGTTTCTTTACCTGACTCCTTATTTTCGGTTAAATGGTCTGATGGTACAAATGATATGGTTAAGACCATTGATAAACCAGGGTTATATTCAGGAAGGGCGATAAACAGCAGCGGATGCCAAGTCCCAATTGTCCCATTTATTATAACTGATAAAGGTATAGCTGAATTCCAATTACAATACGAAGATACGATCATCATTTGTGAAGGTGATTTAATAGGACCAAAACAGGAATATGTCAGCTATGTATGGAACGATGGATCTATAGAACAAAGTATTGCGCCACTTGAAGAGGGAACTTATTCAATTACAGTTCAAGATATATGTGGTGAAGGATATACAGATGAGGTTTTTGTTCAATTTGAACATGATGAACTGGTTAATAAGGCTGATACAGTTAAAAAAGATAGCATAGCTCGACTGACGGTAGGAGGCCATACCACTTATTGGTACGCTTCTGAAGATGATGAAGCTCCCTTATACTTTGGTGATACCTTAATATCTGATCCGCTGACAGTTGATACCAGCTTTTATTATGAAGTCGTTTCTTTCCCTTCAAGTGAGTCCTCAGTTGTGGGTATCAATAGAAATGATGAAGATAATCCATATGCCAATAATACACTTAATGCGGTCATGCGATTCAATGCTATAGAAGGTTTTACATTAATTAATATTGAAGTAAATACAGATACTCCCGGCGATCGTAGAATAGTCATCTTTAATTCATCAGGAGGTGAAATATATGAAAAGACATTTTCATTGAGTGATGGAAAAAATATTCTGAATCTTGATGCTGAAATCTCAAAAGGAAATGGATATAGAATTACTACAGATGGAGCTGTTAATATGGATGAGTTTGGATTTGAGGGCCCCAGATTGACAAGATCATCCATAGATGTATTTTATCCTTATACTGATGATGAATTGATTGCTATTGAAGGATCTGAGAATGGACCTAATTATTACTACTTCTATAATTGGGAAGTTGAGCAACTTGGTGCACCCTGTACAAGTGTACGCTTTAAGTATGACGTAGTTGTTGATTTCAGTGAATCCACTTCTGTCTCAATTTTATCAGATCATATAAATATATATCCCAATCCTGCTGATGACTTCATCGAAATAATAAATTCTTCTGGAGTTGATGGAAAGCTGTTGTTGTCCGATATTACCGGTAAGCTGATTTTACAAGAGAAAATTAATGATCACACAACAAGGATCAACATTTCTTCAATCCAAGTGGGATTATATGCAGTTTCATTTGTATCCAGATATGGAATTTATTCACAACTGGTCGTAATCGCCAAATAATCTTTCAATATATAGCGTATCTCTTTCTGATTCTTGGTTTTTATTCTGTGAAAGATCGCCTTGTATGATGATCCAGGTCATCCCGCTAATGATGTGGAAGGACTATATTTCTGCTAAAATATATCATTATGGCAATACATCTGGATGAGCTATCAATAGTTGATGAAACCATTCGTAAAATAGGAAATACTATTGTTCTGGCTGTACCTCTTGCTGCAGGAAAACCCAATCACATCGTTAATGCATTTTATAGGAAAGCAAAAGAAAATCCGGAAATAGATCTAAAGATTTGTACTGCTTTAACGTTACAAAGACCTAAGGGAAACAGCGAACTTGAGCAGCGATTCATTGACCTGTTTAGCGACCGGATATTTGGAGATTATCCGGACCTGGACTATGAGTTGGACAGAATGACCAATTCTATGCCCGACAATATTCAGATCATTGAGTTTTACTTTGCTCCAGGCAAATATTTAGCAAATGATGAAGCTCAGAGGAATTATGTGTCTTCTAATTACACCCATGTAGTCAGGGATGTACTGGACCGCAATGTTAATGTTATAGCTCAGATGGTTGCCAAAGAAGAAATTAATCTCAAAAAGTATTTTTCGTTGAGTTCAAATCCTGATACCTCAATGGATGTAGTTAAAGAACTGGGAAAGAGAGGGATTCCTCATGTCAAGATTGCACAGGTTAACCAGAATATGCCATTTATGTACGGGGACTCTATGGTGGAAGAAGATGTATTTGATTATGTATTAGATGATGAATCTAAATACTATAAACTATTTGGACCACCTAAGATGAGCGTGTCAGATCAAGATTATATGATCGGGCTCTATTGTTCAGCTCTCGTGAGGGATGATGGTGAGATCCAGATCGGAATAGGATCCCTGGGAGACGCTACCATATATAACTTGGTATTACGACAGAATCAAAATGAAGTCTACCAGGAAGTTTTAAATGACCTCGGTGTGTATGACAAGTATGGTAACGTTATTGATAAATATGGCGATACCGGAAAATTTGATGTGGGGCTATTGGGTGCTTCTGAAATGATCGTGGATGGATTCATGCATTTGTATAATAATGGAATTATCAAAAAGAAGGTATACGATCACATCGGATTACAGCGATTGCTTAATGCAGGTAAGATAAAAGAAGAGTTTTCAGATGATATTCTCAACATACTTTATAAGAATAATTTGATTCATGAGCGGATTAATCTTGAAGACTTCAACTTTTTACAAAAGTGGGGAATCTTTAATGAAAATGTCAGCTTCAAAGGAGGGCAGGTATATCTGAAAGATGAACAATCCGTAATTCCATATGTAAATGAGCTGGCAGATCTTGAATTCATGAAGAAAAACTGTCTTGGCGATCGATTGAAAGGTGGTCAGGTAATGCATGGAGGATTTTTCCTCGGTCCAGAGGAATTCTATCAGTGGTTGAGGGAAATGCCACCGGAAGAAAGGAAGCTCATTAATATGAGAAGCGTCCAGAAGGTCAATCAACTCTATGGCCATGAAGAGTTGGATCGGTTGCACCGTAAAAATGCAAGATTCATTAATACGTGTATGATGCAGACATTGGCTGGAGCAGCTGTAAGTGATGGTCTTGAAGATGGTAGAGTAGTAAGCGGAGTAGGAGGGCAATACAATTTTGTTGCGATGGCACAAGAGCTTCCAGATGGACATTCCATACTCAACTTGAAGAGTACAAGAATGAAAGCAGGAAAAGCAGTTTCTAATATTGTCCCATTTTACGGGCATATTACCATTCCAAGACACCTGAGGGATATGGTTGTCACTGAATACGGAATTGCATTTTTAAGAGGCAAGACCGATCAGGAGATCATCGAAGAACTTATAAAGGTTTCTGATTCCAGGTTCCAAAATGAACTTGCAGCATGGGCTAAAAAGGCAGGAAAGTTGAGGCAAGATTATGTCGTACCTGAAGCCTACAGAAATAATACTCCTGAGTCTTATCAATCTTTATTGCTTAAATATAAAAAGCAGGGTTTTTATCCTGTGTTTCCATTTGGCACACAATTAACAGATGAAGAGATTGAATTGGGCAAAGCACTCAAAGGATTAAAAGCAGACCTGGATGACAAGCCAAGATTTCTTAATACCTTGCTCAAATCATTTTTCACTAAGACTAAAACAGGTCACCAGAAATTCCTTAAGATGATGCGATTGGATCACCCGAAAGGTATTAAAGAAAAACTGTTTCAAAAACTGCTGGTTACTAAAATGGGGTAGGACCGTCAGCTAAAGCAAAAGGAAAAAGCTAAAGCAAACGGTAAAATTTGAAGTTAAATATTGTAGCTATTAAAAATGATTAGTTTTTGATATTTGGATTTGATTTACAGAAATTTTAAGTCTATTTCCGTCCGCTTTAGCGGGCGGGTGTTTGAAAATTAATTTTGGCTTTAGCCACATTATTTCTCCTGCCATGTCCAACCGTATTTCTTCATGAATAAATCTACCTCTTCTTTGAAACTTGATTTATTATGATGCTGTTCTTGATTTCGGATGTAAAGTTTCACGTAATGTAAATGGGATTCACTAACTCCTACCGCCCAATAATCATCCTGCCAAGCAAATTTTTCAGAACAATAATTATTTTTATTAATCCAAAACGATGATTCTCCTTTTATCAGTTGAAGTGTTTTACTGAGGCTCATATCTTTATTCAAAGAAATAAGACAATGTAGATGATCATTACTGCCATCAACCTCCAGGAGTATTATGCCTTTTTCTTTGGCATTTTCTTTTATGTGGGATAGTATAACTTCTTTGTATTTCCTTTGGATTAGTGGTGCTCTATTTTTTGTTGTGAATACAGTATGTATCCAGACTCTTACCCAACTCATAGTTTTGATTATAATAAAATAATTTTTTAATAGTATTTTCTTTTGCAGACGGTAGAACTAAAATTAACTGTAATAATAAAAATAGGAAAGTACTTTTATAATGGAGTTCTTCTGATTATAAATTAATGAGGAATTCTGTTTATTTCAGCCGGACTAACTAGGTTATTGGGCTAAAGCCCAGGATTGTGGTTGCTCTTTTTACCGTTAGCTAAAGCAAACGGTAAGAGCTAAGCAAATGGTAAAATATATAGCAAAATCAGAAGCAATAAGCAATATATTTTTACTTGAAGGGATAAAATAATTAAGTCCGGAAGCTTTGGATATAGGTTTCAATTCGGTCCATTGCTTCCTTTAAATGATCAGAAGGGACACAAGAGTAAACCAATCTAAAAAGCCCGTATCCTTCATGCCCAAAACCGTCTCCAGGTGTAAGTAACACGCCGGTCTTATTATAAATATCCATCCATAAATGATGATCTCCTTCAGGCGTCTGTTCCTGGATGAACTCAGACATATCTAACCATACGAAAAGACTTCCTGTAGCATTTACATATGGAATAGATAGAGCATCTAATTTATCCGTTACAATCCGGAATGAATGGGTAAGCCTCTTTTGGTTTTCATGGATGTAAGATGGAAGGAACTCATCATCGGAGAGTATTTGACCCAACATCCACTGAGTGTGATTTGAAACCATATGAGGAGCATTTAGGTTGTCATATGCTTTCAATAATGAATTGTTGTAGGAATGTACCACACCTACTCTGAATCCTGATATTCCTAGATCTTTAGAAAGACTGTACCATAAGTGTAAGTATGGGCTCTTCATTTCTTCCATGATGGTAGCAAATGAAATGAATTCAGGTAATTGTTCTTCATTATCAAGTATAAGAGACAATCCATAAATCTCATTCACCACAAGGTGAACCTCATTTCCTATACACCATGCTGTAATTTCCTTTAATTTAGAAATACTGTAGACTGTTCCTGTTGGATTGTCCGGGGCGGTTAGAATCAACATCCTGGGTCTCTTTCCAGCGGAAATAATTTCATTATAGGCTTTGGAAAGATGTTTTATAGATAATGGATGTCCCTGATTGAGGTCACTGATATCATTATGAGAGATGATGTCATACCTTTCTACTCCTCCTTTGTTTCCGATATCCATGGTATATACCGGATAACTTGGGGCCGGAATCATAGCTATATCACCACGGTCACATAATATCCATGAGGTAACTTCTACAATTGCAGTGGCGCCTGCAGAGATGCCAAGGGTTTCAGAGGGTATTTCACATTTGAATAAATACCTGGATAGAAAGCCTGCTAGAGACTCCAGGAAATCCGGATTTCCCAGGCAAGAAGTATATCCTGCTACCCAGTCAGGTATAGATTGGGTAAGTGTGATGATTTCTATTTTATCTTTTAGGGATGGCCATGATAAGACATTTTCAGCAACATTGAGGGTTATCTTCCCATCAGGGTTTTCTGTAGGGTGGAAAAGATCTTTGCTCGCCTCAAAGAAGATTTCAAAGTCGCTGCGTAATACCTGATCAACTGCTTTCTGGCCTCGAATGGATAATGTATGATTCATCCGATGAAGCTAATAATTATGATTGAAATGTTTAAGAATGTCAAAAGAAAAGGAGTTGCTTCAGTTAGAAACAACTCCTTTGATATAATTGACCTTTTATCTGTGATACTAATTAAAGTGGTAATATGTCTTTTTTGTAAACTTCGTTGATCACCTGGCCCATTGCTGTATAGATGGCTGAAGCACCACATATAATTCCTTCAATTCCAGCTATCAATTTGATTGTGCCATTTTGAGTAAAATCTCCCAGAGCTAATAGGAAGAATAATACAGTCAATGAAGCAAATACAAATTGTAGTGATCTTGTCAACTTTAATGTTCCTACATACATAAATGCAGTGAATAATCCCCACATCAATAAGTAGAATCCCATTGCATATGGTGTAGTTGCTTCTGCCCATCCCATTTTAGGAAGAATGAGGAGACCTACAAGAGTCAGCCAGAATAAACCATAGGATGTAAATGCTGTAGTGGCGAATGTATTCCCTTTTTTCCATTCCATCACACCAGCAATAATCTGTGCAATACCGCCATAGAATATTCCCATAGCCAGGATCATTGATCCTAATTGGATGATGCCTGCATTATGAATATTTAATAATACTGTAGTCATCCCAAAACCCATTAATCCAAGAGGTGCTGGGTTGGCTGTTTTGTCACTGAATGAAAAGTTGAGGAATTGCGATTTTTCAACTACCTGACTACTCGATTTACCTTTGATAAGTGATTCCATGATTGTTAAAGCATTAATTGTTATTGTATAATTAACACAAAGGAAGGAACAACCTAGAATTATTTCAGGCAGACCCGTCATATTGGATTATGATGTTGGTCATATCACTACAATTGTATTGAAATCCGGAGGTAAAGTGATCTAAATCACATAAGATGATAATAGTCAAATATGGATATGACCGGGCTCATTTCTTATGATGTAATCCAGTTATAATTTGCGCCATATAAAATATGAATATAATTTCATATGTTGTTACATAAATACAAAACAGAAAAATATTTGGACCTGATCACTGATAAGCAATAAAGTGACCGGGTTTTTTTGCATCATAAAAAAACATATTGCCATGAGAAGATTAATTAAATTTTTATTCTTAGTTGGAATTCTTCCTCTCGTCTTATTAACCAGTTGTAAAGATGATGATCCTTTAGTGGAAGAATCTGAATTTGAAATTTTGAGCAAGTATATGGCTCAAAATGACCTCGATTTACCAGATGTATTAAGTGGCTGGGTAACTGCAGGTGGAGGACTTACCGTAGACCCCACTGATTTCTCAGTTGCAGACTATTACATCATTGATTTACGAGCTTCATCTGATTTTGAAGCAGGACACATTAAGGATGCACATAATACCACCCTTACCAATGTCCTGAATGAAGCAGCTAATGCAAATGGAAAACCAATATTAGCTGTTTGTTACACAGGACAGACAGCAGCAAGAGCTGTTGGAGCTTTAAGGTTAATGGGTTTTGAAGCTAAAAGTTTGAAATGGGGTATGAGTGCCTGGCACAGTGACTTTGACAAGTGGACACCTAATGCTACAGACTTCAGTTCTCCTAATTGGGTGACAACAGGTGAACCTCCTGCCTATGGTAATTACAGTGAACCTACAGTTGTAACCAACAAAGCTACTGGAGAAGAAATTCTCGCAGCAAGAGTTCAGTATGCACTTACCAAAAGTGGCTGGGCGGTTAACAAAACTGATGTTTTGGGAACACCTTCCAATTACTTTGTAATTAATAAGTGGCCGGTGGAATCATGGAATGAATACGGTCATATTAATGGAGCCAATAGAATTGATGAAGACCTGGTACTTGAAGGATTAAAATATGTAGATCCTTCTAAGCCTGCATTAGTATATTGTTATACAGGACAGACTTCATCCATCACAGCTATGTGGATGGAAGCATTAGGTTATGACGCCAGGAGTTTGAAATTTGGAGTTAACGGAATCAACCATACGGGTCTGTTAGCCGGAACTGCAGGTAGTGCTCCTAAGAAATCATGGAAAGGTCCCGGTTCAGGAAGTATATTGAACCTTGGATACTACGATTCAAGTGGAACCTTACACAGCCCAGAAAATTAGACTTGAATTGCTCTTTGAGCTTCGTCTATGATTAAATTAAAGAGGAATTGTGGGCAGTAATAAAGCTGCCCTCCTCCTCTTGATTATTCATTTTCAACTCAAAGGAATAATCCTTTAAATTTAGAAAAATGAAATATTTTAAAATAATAATGTTGGTTGTCGTGACCATCATGTCAGGAAGTCTATTGTACGGACAGGAATGTATGGAAGGCGCCTCAGACGAAGGAGTTAACATTATTGGGTTTGTTCAGACTCAATCAGAATACAACTTCTTAGGAGAAGATTTACGAGGTGAGAGTCTCAATGAATTAGACTTTTATTTCAATCGTGTAAGAATAGGTGTAACAGGTAATGCTGGTTATGATTTCAGTTATTATGCGATGACTGAAATGAGCCCTACCATAGGTGGACCAATGATCCTGGATGCATTTGTATCTTACAATAGATTTGCTCCATATGCCAAGGCATCATTTGGACAATTTAGGACCCCATTTGGATTAGAGGTGGGATCAACTGGTTGTCATAAATTACATACCATCAACAGAACTCACGTTGTCAGCAACTTAGCGGCTCCATTCCGTGATTTTGGTTTAATGATTTCAGGAGGAACTGGGGATATAAGCATTCTCGGATCAAAAACTACAAATTTCCTAGGTTATAAACTTGCGTTGTTGAATGGTACTGGATTAAATACACCTGATGACAATAGAAAGAAAGATTTCTTAGCAAGAGTAACCTTGCACCCATTAGACTTTATTACTGTTGGTGCTTCTTATCGCACAGGTGAACATCCTCCTTTAGCGGATGGTGTTTTTATAGATGATAAGAGAACCAGATTTGGAATTGATGTTGAATTGAAATACGCAGATTTCATAGTACAAGGTGAATTTATAGATGGTTCAGATGACGGTTCCTATACCATAGGTGGCGGATGCGGGGATCCATTACAGACGGTCATTGGATCTATCAATCGTAAAGGATTCTTCGGTCAGGTATTGTACATGACTCCATGGAATCTTCAGCCTGTTGTAAAATTTGAACAATACGATCCCAATACTTCAGAGGTTGAAGGATTGAATGATCAGATCAATGAAATTACGTATGGATTCAACTACTTCTTTAACGAGTGGACCAGGTTACAGGTAAATTATCTCTACAGGGCAGAAGAAAATGCAAGAGTAGAAGTCCCCAATGATGCCTTACTGATCCAAATGCAAATCGTATTTTAATTATATAAAATAGACAGTAATGAAAAATATAAAATTAATATTATCCTCCTTAGTAGTGCTCTTCTTTTTAGGGTCTGTTGCTATGGCTCAGCCTGAGGTAATCACTGCAGAAATGTTTAAAAGCATGGTCGAGGAAGATGTCGAAATGGTGTTATTAGACGCTAATAAGAAGAAAGGATATAAAGCGGCACATTTAGAAAATGCAATTTTTATCAATCACAATGATTTATACAAAGAAGGAGAAATAAAAGGCTTAATAAAATCTCCTGAAGAACTGGCTACCATTTTTGGAGAATTAGGAGTTGGAGATGATGTAATGGTGGTGGTAACTGATGATGGGTCTCAGAAATATTCTTCCAGGGTATCCTGGATCTTGAGTTACCTTGGATATGACAATGTAAAAATTCTTCATAAGGATAAAAAACAATGGCGTGATTCCAGGTTGTCACTTACTTCTAAAGTTGTAAATCCTACTCCAAGAAATTTTATGGTGAAATTGAGACCAGAAATAATGGCTACTATGGAAGATGTAGCATTGGTTTCGGAGAATCCAAATCTTGTTTTAGTAGATGCCAGAACGCCTGAGGAATTTGAAGGAAATCATAAGAATAGTGATGGGCATATTCCTGGTGCCATCAATATGAATTATGAAGATTTACTTACTGATACTGGAGCGTTCAAGTCAAAGGATGATTTGATGGCAATGATGGAAGAAAAAGGCTTTACACCTGAAAAAGAATACATATTCTATTGTAGGACAAGTGTAAGGGCTGGAGTTCCTTACTATGCTTTCAAGTATATCCTTGGATATAACAATGTGAAAG
>JABDLO010000443.1 GCA_013002995.1 Saprospiraceae bacterium
ATACCAGAAATTATCCGGGGTCCGATCCAGTCAAATTAATCATTGATCGACAACATCGAATAAATGTTAATGACCATCCCTCATTCCAGGGTGACTATTTATACTTTTCATATCAAAAAAGAAGAAATATTCCCGGAGAAAATCAATATATCATCTCGAGGGATTCAGAATTGGAATCGATATTGCATGAAGTAATGAAGTCACAAATAAACTCTGTTATAATTGAAGGAGGGTCAAAAATAATTCGATCCTTTTATAATCAGGGTTTATGGGACGAAGCCAGAGTTATCACGACTCCTAATGTACTTGAAGAAGGTATTAAAGCTGTTAATGTTGAAGGAAATTTAATCAATGAGTACTATATCGACAATGATCTGGTACAAATTATAAAGAATCCTTTAAGTTAAATACAGTTAAAATTTTTTTAAAAGCAAAGGCCTTATAAATAATGGAATCAAAAATGTTGTTACTTAGAGTGTCAACAAGATAGTTGATTAATATTCATATGTATAGAATTAATATTTGCATCATATTATCTTTTGTGTTCGGCCTGAGCAGTGCATCTGCTCAGAAGAAGATTAAATGGCTCACGTGGGAAGAAGCCATGGAGAAAAGTGAAACTGAGCAGAAAAAGGTTGTTGTGGACATCTACACGCAATGGTGTGGGTGGTGCAAGAAAATGGATAAATCCACTTTTATGGATGAATTCATAGTTGAATATGTAAATGAGAATTTCTACCCCGTTAAATTCGATGCAGAATTTAAGGAGCCCATTACTTTCAAGGGTAAAGAATATAAGTATATTAAAAAAGGCCGCCGAGGTTTCCACGAGCTGGCAGTTGAATTGACAAAGGGAAAACTCAGCTTCCCAACCATTGTCTTCCTAGATGAAGAATACCAGGTTTTACAACCCATTCCAGGATTCCAGGATAATGAAAGATTTGAGTTGATTGTTACCTATTTTTCAGGGGACCATTTCAAGTTTACACCCTGGAGGCGATACATCCGTAACTATTCACGTGATAATTACGCCTACCCTGCCGGTAACAAGCATTAAATTTTACATTTTTTCTGTCTGACTTTATAGTGGAATTTGTTTTCAATTACTGATTCTCATTGAAATTTCAAAGCCTTATACATTTGCAACTGATCACATCACCATTATCATAGATTTTATCTCTTAAGAGCCTCTTTTCATTCCTCGTAAAAGGTTCAAGAAACTTACTTTCCCATTCAAAAGGATAGATGACATCGCAAAAGCATGAGTTGCCATCACTCCAGGTGATGTCATCTCTTCTTGATACTTCTATCATAACAACTTAATACGACCTCCTTGCATCAAACGAAAAGGTTTCAAGAAACTTACTTTATCCTTACTAAGGATAGATGACATCGCTCAAAGCGATGGCATCTAAAAAAAAGCCCCGGCACAAGATGCCAGGGCTTATAAATCTTTATTATTTGGATTCTTATTAGAATCCGAATCCTCCACCTCCGAATTGCTTCATTCTATCGGTGAATTCCTGTAGTGTCAACTTTTCATAACCTCCGGTATCAAGGTCAAATACAGATGCATCAACTTCCTGCTTCAATTCAACAGCAGAAATAGTCATGGTCATTTGTGGCATGCTCATTACATATTCTAAAGGAAATCCTTCAATCTTAATGTCCTGAAGTCCCTGGATCATTTTTGGATCAGCTTTGATATCCTTTGTGATGTACATAGAGAATGACATTCCGTCCTGAATAGAAGGATGAGCAATATTCGCTTTGACACAGTTATATCCAAGAATTTCCTTCGTATCAGATTCATCATATGTAACTTCCATTTCCTTAGCCAGAGCTGCTTGTTCATTTTGAGCTAGTGCTCTTTCAGCTGCTGTACTGGAAACGTGCATCTTCTGCCCCATCATGTTGAAGAGCATGTCCATCTGCTCGGTTTCAGAATTGAAAAGTGTGGTAGTTTCAACCATTCCTCCCATCATATTTACCTTTGATAAACTCTTTCCTCCCATGAAGAATATTTCTGTTTGGGTCCCCTTCATCATTTCAAGGCCCATTGCCATCTGCTCATCATCAGAGGTGGCATCAACGATCTCCATTTTAATATATCCTTCTCCGAGTACAGTCTGAGCTGACATGTAGGTCATGGCCATTAAAAAGAGTGAGAAACTAAATAGTAATTTTTTCATATTATGTTTTTTATTTAAGTAAGATCATGATCGATGGTCTAATCATCTATACCCGGATCATATTTTTTTAATCGTGGAATCAACTCAGTAACTCCGACATTTCAATAAGATAGACGAAGATATAGTTTCTATGACACATACAATATCGATTAATTAACCATTTTTTAAGATAATTGATCACACAATAATCCAGTTGTATAAAATCCAGGCATATTGTCAGGTTCTAATACACCCATTCATCTATATATTTTATAAATATTTTAGCCAGGTTTTCAGCATCTGAAATGGCCCTGTGATGGATCCCTGTAAACTCAAATCCTTCCCTCTTGGTGGTATTCTTCAGACCAGTGTACTTCACCATCCCTTTGATATCATGATATTGAGCTTTCAGATTGGTATGGTGCTGCAGCCAGTCAGTTTCAAGCTTGTGTAAGTCACAATCATTACGGAGCAACTGCACATCAAATTTACCCCATGAACACAAGAGATAATCTTCATCATAAATGTCAATCCAATCCTGGAAATCCTCTACCACCTTAGGAAACTTTTGAGCTCTATTGACATCTGCTTGCTTAATATGTGTTAATCTCTGACAGAATCCCGAGAGAATAGGATTCACCCAAGGTTTAACAAATCGATTATAAACACCTAGTACCTCCCCTACTTCATTGATCTTGTAAGCTCCAATCTCAATAATCTCCTGCACACCATGGGGTGGATGCCCCATCCAGCAAGTTGCTTCAAGATCATAAATGATAAAATTCACTGATAGTAGTTTTACGAATGACTCACAATTCAACAATCCTAATTAGATAGTGTTTTCCACCTTCGGAGATATTCCGGCCTCCTCCCAGTTGATAAAGCGATGCAACTTATAATTCTCCAGTCTATTATGGTAAAAATAGAGCAGCTTTATATCGTTGGTGCTAAGTATTTCTTCATTTATGACAAGTGGCTTAGCCGGATGATAGACACCTAGATTTTTTATCCCATCATTGACAAGATCTTCAATAGGAAGTTCTATCTCTTCGGCCAACATTATTTTTTCTTCAGATTCCCATTCTTCCAATCCTTTTCTGAGTTGGTTAACCACTGCATAAAATACTTCTATTCTTACGTTAAATTCGTCTGGGGGCAGATTCACAATATCAAATATGCTTTGATCACGATATTGTTTCATTAAGATCCTGAATGCTGCAAAGGCCACCAGGTGAGAACTCAATACAACGTTATTGACATAATAGGATTCCAGAATTTTATCTCCCAGCATTTTAGTATATACTGTTTCTCTCTGCAGATCAGGTGTAATTTCTCCTGCCCAGGTGAAATAGTCTTTGAGGTCCAGATGAGATCCCTTGCTGTCAAGGCTATTGCCTTCTCCATCTACGGGATTTCCAAGTACATCCATCGGCTGGCCTATGGATAGAGTAATTTCTGACTTCTCAGAAAATATAGACCATATGAATTTCATGATCTTGCGATAACTCTTATATTGATCCTTTTGCTTAATGTATTTTTCCTTCCCTTTACTCTGCAAGTAATTATTAATCAAATATTTAGCTTCAAGTACAAAATGATAATCTAGCACCAGTGGGAATATAAATATCTTCTTATCACTACCTTCTTCAATAAAAATTCTTTGAGACTCTATTACTGAACCCAATAATCCCAACTTTAATCTTTTTTCTATAGATCCATTTCTTGACCTCGTGCCTCCCGGAAAGAAAAGATTATTCACTCCTTTTTGTAAGGAATAACAAGCCATTGATTTCAGGCATTCTAGATATATCGGGTTCTTCTTCCTCCGGTCTACCTTGTATGCTCCTAAGCGATTGATAAAATAAGCAACCAACTCCATATCGTAGAGGTTCAATCCAGCTCCATATGCAAATGCAGGTATCCCTACCACTGCATCCATGGCATAGCCAATCATTATGGAATCGAGATTAGAAAAGTGAGTAGGAACAACTACAATCACTCCTTTTTCAAACAAGGATCTGATCTTATCGACATGGCCTACCACCTTGATTCTATCCTGGAGCTGATGCCTGTTGCCCCAGATCCTTCTGTGGTTTCTTCCGGCAGCAGTATTCAGTAACCTTTTAAAAAATGATGTGAGAAATCTCCTTGTAAATTTAAAAGTCTTAGGATTGAAAGATCCTGTAATCTCTTCACTATATCGATTAATGATCCTTCTTAATAATTCATCCTCCTGAGCTTCTTTATCTTCTGCATCCTGAATCTTGCTGTATGTCTTTTCCAGATCACTCCAGTATTGTTTCTCATTAGGAGGATCAACTTTCCATGGAGTCCGTTTTGACCTGATCTTCTCCATGTAAATGGTCTTGGCAAGTATGGCACTAATGTCTGCTTTATGAAGCCTGATCATGCGGTTGTAAGAAAATTCATTTAGCTCTGCTACAAAAGAAGCCCTATCCTTACTGATCTGATAGATCGGCCATTTATCAACTTCAGGAATGATATGTGGATGTACAGCTTTCAATGGATATAAAATTTAATACCAGAGACTTCACAAGGTAATGAGAATTTTATTCGATACCGCATAATTTAAATACAGAATGCCTATCTTCCATTCCTACAACCAACTCTGTCATGAAACATATCTTAATGTGGAGCATATTGGCTCTATTCCTCAATTCTTGTGCATCAAAAAGTGAATCACCTTATAATTTTAATATTCAAATTGATCCTTCATTAAGTGACGAGGCTCAAAGTGGGAGGTTGCTTCTGATGCTCTCAACCGATGATTCTTCAGAACCCAGGTTCCAGATATCAGATGGCCCTCAGACTCAGATCGTATTTGGGATGGATATCACTGAAGTTGTACCTGGAGAAGACATACCTCTTTCCGGAGATATTTTTGGGTACCCTTATGCTTCACTAAATGATCTTCCAGAAGGCACCTATCAAGTGCAGGCTCTATTGAATCGATATGAAATGTTCAATTTATCTACAGGACACAATGTATTGTTGCCGCCAGAAAAAGGTGAAGGCCAGCAATGGAATAGGAAGCCCGGCAATTATTACAATGAGCCTGCAACTCTTAACATAAGCTCTGGAGGAACTTATGAAATCGTAATGGATCAAAAAATCGATGAAATAGAACCACCCGCGGATACCGATTACATCAAGCATGTCAAGATGAAAAGCGAGATGTTGAGTGAATTCTGGGGACGAGATGTATACTTAGGTGCAAATGTCCTCATCCCACATGGATTTAATGAGCACCCTGAAGCAAAGTATCCATTGATGATCTTTCATGGACACTTTCCCAATACATTCAGGGGTTTCAGGGAAGATCCCCCAGACCCTGATCTTGAGCCAGACTTTAGTGAACGGTTTAACATCTCCGGATACAATATAATGGTACAGCAGGAAGCCCATGACCTTTATAAAAAATGGATAAGCGATGATTTCCCGCGATTTCTTGTAATAGAGATCCAACATGCCAATCCATATTACGATGACTCCTATGCCGTGAATTCAGAGAACCTGGGGCCATATGGAGATGCCATAACCTATGAATTGATACCATATGTTGAAGAGCTCTTCCGTGGTCAGGGAGAATCATGGTCAAGATTCCTGTATGGGGGTTCAACAGGAGGATGGGAAGCTCTGGCTGTTCAGGTCAAGTATCCAGACGAATACAACGGTTGCTTTGCAGCATGCCCCGATCCTATCGATTTTGCAGCATACTGCCTGGTTAATATATATGAAGATAAAAACGCCTATTACTATCCTGGAGAGCATCGAAAAGTAGAGAGACCCGGTAAAAGGGATTATCTTGGAAATGTAACAGCTTCTCTACGATCCATGAACCACCGGGAATTGGCACTAGGCACAAAAAGCCGATCCGGTCAACAATGGGATATATGGGAGGCAGTCTACTCACCTATGGGGCCGGAGGGATATCCTCAGAGATTATGGGATAAGAAATCAGGTGACATCAATCATGAAGTTGCTGAATACTGGAAAGAAAACCATGACTTAAGATATATCCTGGAAAGAGACTGGGAAACCATAGGCCCAAAGTTGGAAGGAAAGATCCACATCTATTGTGGAGATATGGACAACTACTATCTCAACAATGCAGTCTATCTGATGGAAGAGTTTTTAGAGTCTACAGAAAACCCATACTACAATGGAGAAGTGGCTTATGGAGACAGAGCAGAACATTGCTGGAACGGGGACCCCAATCTACCCAATCATATAACCCGATTGAGATACAACACCATGTATTTGCCTAAAATACTTGAAAGGATTAAAGAGTCTGCTCCTCGAGGGGCAGATCTTACCAGTTGGAGGTATTGATTGGATAACGTTGATTGATTGATGGTAAATCGAGGCAGAGCCTCTTTCATCATATCAAGGTTTAAGCGGGGACGCTTAAACCAACGTTGTAGAGAATTTTAAAAAATAAAGGGCAGTAGAATCTAAACTCTACTGCCCTTTGAGTATCAGTTATGAAAATATTATCGTGGCACCATATTAAATTCTACCCTTCTATTCAGGGCTCTGCCTCGTAATGTATTGTTGTCGGCGATGGGTTTAGATTCCCCATACCCCGCATAGTTCATTCTGGCTGCTGGGATTCCCTGAGCGATAAGGAATTCGTAACAAGCCTTGGCTCTTCTTTCAGACAAAGTCTGATTGGACTGAGCCCTTCCTGTATTATCGGTATGACCGCTTATAGAAAGATTGTAATCAGGATATCTCTTCAAGATGGCCGCTATCTGTGTCAATACATCGAATGACTCAGATTTCAAAGTAGCTCTTCCTGTATCGAATTGTACTGCTCTCATAGCCAGTTCAAGTACTTCTCTATCCGCTCTTGATATTTCAGGACATCCATTAGTACTCACGGGTCCAGCAGAATTAGGACATCTGTCTCGTGAATCATCTATACCATCACCATCCGTATCAGGACATCCGTTGTACACCTTCGATCCTGGTGAAGTAGGACACTTATCTTCAAAATCAGCAACTCCATCACCATCTGCATCAGGACATCCTTCCGCAGCAACAGACCCTGCATCCTCAGGACATCTGTCCAGATCATTGGGTACCCCATCCAGATCATTATCATTAGATGGACATCCATCTTCCTGATCACCGGCAAGATCAGGACATCGGTCTCTTGCATCTGGTACACCATCTTTATCTCTGTCATTTCCGGGACAACCGTTATTGCTTGCAACACCAGCCAGATTAGGACATTCGTCATCGTTATCTGAAATTCCATCTCCGTCAGAATCAGGACAACCTTTAAACTCTTTAAGACCTGCAATATCAGGACACACATCCTGGAAGTCTGCAATCCCATCACCATCGCGATCAGGACAACCATTTAATTCTTTAGGACCAGCCGCATTAGGACAAAGGTCAAGATCATCAATAATTCCATCACCATCAGAATCTTCCCCCACCGTTTCTTCTTCCTGCTTCATCGGGGCCTTTCCGCCTATGAGGTATACAAATCCCAATCCATGATGCAAGTTATTTCTACCCTCAGTAAATGAATAACGATATTCTGACTGAAGGTTAACAAATGCATGGTCTGCAATCTTGAAATTGAATCCCAACCCAAGAGGAGCCTGTAGATTGAATTCACCTTCAGACTCAGTAACTGCACCTAATCCTGCCATTACATATGGAATTACCTTGGAAGTAGGCTTATAAAACTGATACTGGATCTGAGCATCAATTCCTGCTACCAATTTGTGAAACCTCCTTCTATCTAATCCCAGTTGTAATTCATCAAGTTCATTGATGCTATCGTGACTGGTTACAATCCCGAACTTAATCGGGATTACTAAATTTAGATTATTATTTATACTCTTATGAAACCCTAATTCAAATCCGGGATCATACTGTCGGAAAGATGATAAACTACCACCATTCTGTGACTGATAATCCATTAACAATGCTTTAAACGAGATCCCCATAGGGTGCTCAGGGTTTTGCGCCTGTAATGCCAGATGGCTACAGAAAAATGAAATGACGAGTAGGAATATAGTTTTCTTCATAATCAAATGATATTTAACCCCGTTCACTACAAGGGGAAACATAGCAAAAATATAATTAATATTTAAATAATTGCTCTTTGGGATATTAAATATTACAATAATTACTTATATGAAATAATCTTTTCTGTGGTTCTACCTTATTGGTACCTCCACCTTTAGGAGGAACTAACCTAATCTTAAACGAAAGGAAAACCAGGAAATTATTGGGAATTGACGATGTAAATATATTCTTTAGTTATGACTTATGTTTAATTTTTGCCCAGGTATCTCTCAGTGTAATGGTCCTGTTAAAAACCACCCTGTCCTCAGTTGATTCTTCATCAACACAGAAATACCCTTTTCTCAAGAACTGAAAACGGTCACCCGGATTGGCTTCCTGTAACGAAGGTTCCATCATAGCAGAATCTACTGTGACTAAAGAATCCTTATTATAATACTCTATGTAATCCACCTCATCATCAGCCAGTGGATTATCAACCGTAAACAACCTGTCGTAATGTCTGATCTCACATGAAATTGCATGAGATGCAGATACCCAATGCAAGGTCCCTTTGGCTTTAACTCCAGAAGTATCTTCCCCACTCTTACTGTCAGGGTAATAGGTACACAAAACTTCTGTCACTTCACCATCTTCATCTCTAAGGGCTTCAATGCAATTGACAATATACCCGTGTTTTAATCTGACATTTCTTCCCTCCGACAACCTGTAATATTTCCTAGGTGCATTGGTCATAAAGTCCTCTCTTTCAATATAAAGCTGCCTAGAGAAAGGTATTTCACGACTTCCACTATTCTCATCCTCAGGATTATTTTCAGCTGTCAGCATCTCAACGTTATCTTCGGGATAATTGGTGATGGTGAGGAGTATAGGCTTCTCAACCACCATGACCCTATTGGTAGTTTTATTCAGAACTTCCCTTATACAGGATTCGAGTAATTCTATCTCGATGAGGATGTTTCTTTTAGCCACCCCAGTCTTCTCACAGAACAATATTAATGCCTCCGGTGGATATCCTCTTCTTCTCATACCTGCAATCGTTGGCATCCGGGGGTCATCCCATCCTGACACATATCCTTCCTTAACCAGCTTTAACAATCGACGCTTGCTGGTAATCATAAATGCAACGTTCATCCTGGCAAACTCTATCTGCCTGGAAGGGAAGATCTCCAACTTCTCAATCAACCAATCATACAAGGGTCGGTGGTTTTTAAACTCCAGAGAACATAATGAATGGGTAATGTTTTCAATAGAGTCAGATTGACCATGAGCAAAATCATACATCGGGTAAACACACCATTTATCTCCTGTTCTATGGTGATGCTCTCTTTTAATTCGGTATAAAAGAGGATCCCTCATCAACATATTATCATGTGCAATATCAATCTTAGCACGAAGTGTCCTGCTACCATCCGGATATTTTCCATCTACCATCCCTTGAAATAGTTCCAGATTTTCTTCAACAGAACGGTTCCTGTAAGGGCTGTCCACTCCCGGTTGGGTTGGTGTCCCTTTCATCACAGCAATCTCTTCAGATGTAGAGTCGTCCACATACGCATTTCCATCCTTGATCAGTTTCAAGGCAAATTGATACAAATCATCAAAGTAATCGGATGCATGAAACTCTCTGTCCTCCCAGTCATAACCCAGCCACTTTATGTCTCTCTTGATTCCTTCCACATATTCAGTCTCTTCTGTTGCAGGATTGGTATCATCAAATCTGAGATTGGTCTTACCTCCATACTTAGCTGCAAGTCCGAAGTTGATCCACAAAGCCTTAACGTGACCTATATGAAGGTACCCATTGGGTTCTGGAGGGAATCTTGTGAGAATTGATTTATGTTTTCCAGAGGACAGATCTTCCTCAATGATCTGCTCTATAAAGTTTAATGACTTTCTTTTTTCTTCCACTTTTCTTGATTTAATATTTACATTCTTTCCGGCATCTCCATACCCAGTAATTCGAATCCATGATTCAAAACCTTGGCAATATTAGAGATCATCATCAACCGGAATGATTTTGCTTCAGTACTTTCTGCCTTTAGA
The DNA here is from genome assembly GCA_013002995.1 of Saprospiraceae bacterium. Lineage (GTDB taxonomy): Bacteria > Bacteroidota > Bacteroidia > Chitinophagales > Saprospiraceae > JABDLO01. The sequence continues at coordinate 10,284 of JABDLO010000443.1, forward strand.
ATTCTGAAATCATGATAATATTTATGAAATGTTTTAGCCAGATTATAAAGATAATTGGCAAGGTCAGCAGGATTTAAAGATTCTGCTGATTGCCTTACTAATTCGGGATAATCAATCAGTGTTTTAATCAGGTCTTTTTCATCATCGTGCAAGGAATAACTAGCAATATGACCAAGGTCAATGGCATCATCCCTTCTGAGAATCGACTTAATCCGTACATAGGCGTTTTGGATATAAGGTCCCGTCTGGCCTTGCATGTCAACAGATTCTTTAGGATTAAATGTAATCCATTTCTTAGGTGTGACCTTTATAATGGAATATTTCAAGGCCGCCAGTCCTATCTTCCTCAATATTGCATTCTTCTCTTCTTCTGTCTCACCGGCGAGTTCTCCCCTTTCGAGACTTGATTTTCTAGCCTCTTCTACTACTTCCTCTACAAGATCATCTGCATCGACGATGGTCCCTTCCCTTGATTTCATTCTACCTTCAGGTAACTCGATCATTCCATATGACAAGTGATACAATTGGTCAGCATAAGGTTCTTCAAGTTTCTTAAGTATTTCAAATAGGATCTGGAAGTGATATTCCTGCTCATCTCCCACTACGTACACCATTCTTTCAAGTGCATAATCTCGATATCTTGCCATGGCAGTTCCAATATCCTGGGTCATATAAACGGAAGTCCCATCACTTCTGAGTAATATCTTCTGGTCATACCCTTCTTCCTCCAGATCAATCCAGACACTACCATCATCTGCCTTGTAAAACAAGCCTTTATCAAGACCGTGTTTTATGGTATCTTTTCCAAGCAAATAAGTATCAGATTCATAGTATAATTTATCGAATGTAACACCCAATCGCTCATAGGTCTCTTCAAAACCTTCGTATACCCAGCCATTCATTCTTTTCCATAATTCAACTGCTTCTTCATCTCCATTTTCCCACGCAATTAAAAGGTCTTTAGATCTTCTCCCGATTCCACTATAGGTATTAAAGTATTCATTCTTTAACTTCTTAAAAAAAGTGGCTTCGTCCATCTCAGCAACTTCCCTATTATCATAAACCTCACATCCCTTTTCTGACTGCTGCCATTCTTTGTATTCTTCCTGGAATTTCTTCTCAAATAAGACATAATACTTCCCTACGAAATGATCACCTTTTGAATCAGTAGATTCAGGAGTCTCTCCATTTCCGTATTCTTTCCAGGCAAGCATACTCTTACAGATGGCAATACCGCGATCATTGACAATCTGCGTTTTTATTACATCATACCCTGCTGCTGAAAGCATTTTTGAACAAGACCATCCCAGTAAAATATTCCTGATGTGACCTAGATGAAGGGGTTTATTCGTATTGGGAGAGGCAAATTCTACCATCACCTTTCTTCCATGAACCAGATGTTGTCCATATTGAGCCTCTTCGAAGATATTTGTTGCTTGTCCTAGCCAGTAGTCATTATTAAAAGAAAGATTCAAAAAACCAGCGACCACATTAAACTCTGATATGGAAGCTACTTCCTCGAGCATCCTTTGACCTACGGCATTGCCGATTTCAACTGGGTTCTTTCTTAACTGCTTAACATATGGGAATAATACCACAGTGTAATCACCTTTAAATTCCTTTTTGGTGTGGTTGATGATGACTTTATCCGGGTCTATCTCAAGATCGTACAATGAAGACATGATATTCTTCAGAGCATCGGTTAATATTTCGGTATAATCCGTACTCAATTTATTCATAATTTATAGGCGGCAAAGATATACAGATTATCGGTATTGAAAGAACGAGAATATGGTTGTTCCATAGCTTCTTTGTTCTACGTAATATTGATGTGATGAAAAGTCGTGATTGGGATTGTGTTCCAGAACAAATAGTCCATCTTTTTTTAATATAGATGTTGAAAAAATGACATCAGGTATGGTATCAAGAGTAGGTAGAGGATATGGAGGTCCTGCAAAAATATAATCATACTGTCGCACTGCTGATTTTATAAACTTAAAGACATCCATTTTCACAATGGTGACAGAAGATTCTATCTTCAATTCCTTTGCAGTTTTTTTAACGAATGCAACACAGCCTCCAAATTTATCAACATAAGTCGCATCATCACACCCCCTGCTTATAAACTCATAACAGTGACTACCGGTACCTCCGAAGAGGTCCAACATAACTGTTTCAGAGAAGTCTATTCTATTTTGGAGAATGTTAAACAACCCCTCCTTGGCGTAATCTGTAGTGGGTCTCGTGGGCCAGTTTTTGGCAGGCGGATTAAATCTTCTGCTTTTGAATTTTCCTCCTATAATACGCATAGATAGGACATATAATGATCCATGAAGAAATGCTTTTCAATTGACTGTTCTTCTGGCAGCTTGAATAATACTGGGTCCGAGAAATATATATTCTTAAAATATGGATTCAATAATTCAAATATCTTACTTCCTGAATCAATTCTTCCTGCAATTTCAATAGAAGTACTTTCGTGATCTAGGCCTAAGCGCGAAAAGCAAAGATTTAAATAATATAGATAGTCCTCAGGTTGGGATATGGTGTATCGATTTACCATTTTGAGCCCCTCCTGCCCCATTACACCGATGTAAATGCAATCTTCTCTACCCATCAGTAATACCTTATCCTTAGTTGCCGGATAAAGGTACGCGGCGATTACAGTACTTTGGTGCATGATTTCTGATTCTTCAAATAATCCTTTGAGCATGTCATCAGACTTTCTATCAATCAGATAATGAGTATAGGCTGAAACGCCTAGAATATTATCTGAATGTGCTTGGCTATGAGGCAATGAAAAAGTAGAGTCATTTAATAAGGATGCTCCTTGTATGCCTTTCGGCAAATGAATTGATGCCCCATCGACAGCAACAATTTTCTTTTTGAATCCTCTTGATATTAAATCCGAGAGATCAGCCTTTTTAATGGGAGATAGTGAACCATTGACCAATCTGTGGTGCCCATCAAATATGGCATAAAAAAGTCTGTCCGCTGAATATACAGCAGACAGAATTAAATCACTATAAATTATATTTTCTAAGTTTCCTATATTTCCAATCACTCCCAGTTACCTGTTAGATTTGGTTTAGACATATCTCCAAATTTGAGCCTGTTTTCAGGATCAAATCTACTATCATATTTGGCATATCTCTTAGAACCAAATGGCCCCATAAACTCTTTCCATCTTGTACCTACTTCAACCACAGAAACGAGAGATTGCTGATAAGTCATGGTATCTGCATCAATGGTAAATTCTGTTCCACCCTCAGCAAAAGGAACATACCTGAGAGAATCCAGATTTATCTGAAGTTTTCTAATGGTATCAATTGCAGCTGAATAGGTAACAGTTCTGGTGACCAATTCCATATTGGTAGGGTCATCAGGGTCACCAATGATGTTCTCAAATGGAATACTATCATTTCTCAATACATATTCCAAAGAGTCAAATGATGCAGCAAATTGCCCTTTGATATCCCTATAGATCTCCTGAGCAGTTCTGATATGTTGCAATCTTTCAACTACAACCTTGGATCTGGAATTTTTTGTATCCTGAAAGGCTATAGGTTCTTTGATGTTAGAATATAACATATAACCAAGGAAGGCAATTAGGGCAACAAGGACGATATTAATTAAAATTTTCATCAGTTAAGCTTTGATTTTGTTACGTTCTGCGTTAATATGAATTAGATGCAAAATTGTAATTTTTTGGTGTGTGACCAATTTTATTACTACAAGAGCAATAATACAATTTTTTTCTTTACAGATGATAAACAAAATTAATTTTGCATATCAATTATTTTGAAAATTCAATTATCTGATGCTGAGATCCATCATTCTTGCTATAGAATCCTCATGTGATGACACATCCGCTGCGATTATTATAAATGGTGTTATAAAAAGTAATATTGCAGCTAATCAGGATGTCCATGCAGAATATGGTGGCGTGGTACCGGAATTAGCTTCCAGACAACATCAACAGCATATTATTCCTGTTGTAGAAACTGCGATTCGAAAAGCAGGAATCCATAAAAGCGACATTGATGCAGTTGCTGTCACCAGAGGTCCTGGATTACTGGGAAGCCTGATCGTGGGGCTTTCATTTGCAAAAGCATTTGCCTCAGCAAGGAATATTCCTATCATTGAAGTTAATCATATGCAAGCTCACGTCCTTGCCCATTTTGCAGAAGTACCACAACCTTCATTTCCATTCCTGTGTCTCACAGTGAGTGGAGGACATACTCAGATCGTTAGAGTTGATGGGCCACTGGATATGACCATTATAGGACAGAGTATTGATGATGCAGCAGGAGAAGCATATGATAAAACAGGAAAGATCCTTGGACTTCCCTATCCCAGCGGTCCCATCATTGATGATTATGCCCGCAAAGGAAAACCAAGATTTGAATTTCCGGAACCAAAGATTGATGGATTGGATTTTAGCTTTAGTGGTCTCAAAACATCTATATTATACTTTCTAAGAGATGAATTGAAAAAAGACAAAGACTTCATCAAAAATAACATGTATGACATTTGCTCCTCTGTCCAGCACAGGATCATATCTATTCTTATGAATAAACTTGAAAAAGCAGCTTTGGAGACCGGGATAAAAGAAATTGCAATTGCAGGTGGAGTGTCTGCCAATTCTGAATTGAGGAATCAATTAAAAGCTTACGCCCAAAAACATGGATGGAACCATTACATTCCATCATTTCAATATTGCACGGACAATGCAGGCATGATTGCCATTGCCGCCCATTTCAAATTCTTAAAAGGAATATTTTCAGATCAAAGTATTACACCATCGCCAAGGATGTCTTTTACTCCTCATCAATAAGCTTCTTCTTCATTTTCTGAAACTCTTCTTCAGAGATGATACCTTGCTCTTTCATATCAGCAAGCTCTTTTAACTTGTCAACGATATTGATGGAAGAAGCATCTTTCTCTTTTTTTTCTTGCTTTTCCTTCATTTCCTGGGCTAATACCTTACCCTTTTCAAATTTTTCGTCGTAGTATTTTTTCAATCTTGAAGGATCAAAATCCAGGAATGTGCCTCCTGTCTCAAAATGCTTCTTAAAGACCTCTCCGAGTGCATAGGTAGAAGCTCCGGAAAGAACGGCAAGTGTAACACCGCCGATTACAGAACCAACTCCAGGTATAACTTTAATGGCTCTTGCACCAAGGCCCGCAAGGCCAGATCCTGTTAATGAGGTAACAAATGCTTTACCTTTGGTCTGAGCGAAATCAACCTCATATAATTTAGAGAGCTGCCTGATCATGTCTAATTGGATGGCACTCACTGCAAAGAAATCAGCAAATGGTACAGGAATAAAACCTGCCCCCATAGACCATATCATATGGTTCTTAATGATGTTATTAGCGTTGACCGTTCTATTGGTTACTTTTTTTTCCGGTTTGGTTTCCATATATCTTTCAATTAATAATTGCTTATGACTCTTACAATTGCAAATAATACCATAATTGTTCCATCCTTTGGATATAATCGATCAATTATATCCATTATTAGATGTATCTAATATCTAAGTTATCACTTTATCTCCAATAATTGGCTTGAGCTGTGGCTGGAAAATTCGGGAGCATACATACATTGTATGGTTGCAATTCCGTTATCGAATGCTCCACTATGACTCACTCGAGTCTTATATTCAAATACATAATTTCCTTTAGATAAGTAGTCAATGAAGAAATGGGTTGCTGCATCTCGCGTAGATTCATAATAACCCAATCCACCTTTCCATCGGTAACCACTTAATACATTAAGAGGCTCCGTTCCTGCACCTCTCATGTCTTTGAGGTGAACATACTCAAGATCTCTATTTGTTCTGATCACCAGTCTATTGACAAGGATATCACCTACCTTAGGAGTATAATCTTCAAGTGATTTCAATTCTGTATGTTGTCCATCGATGGATTCAATGAAGACTTCTTTTTCTACGGTGAAGTCTTGATCACCAGAAGATTCTACCTGATTGATTTCCTCCATATATTGAATGTAAACACCTCCCCATCCCACACTCTTATTGTGATTGGTGATAGAAATTGTCTCAACATCTGAAGTGTTTCCACCTACCCATTTTTCTTTTACATATCCTGAACCAGCTTCAGCGGAGAGCTTCAGAACGGAATCATTCAGCTTGATCGTCGGCTCTTGAACATTGGATAGCCAACTTTCCGATTGACCCGAGGGGAGTAACATTGCATGGATGGCATCGGCTGTGGATTTAGTACTTGACCAGGATTGTGTCCTTTTCTGATTTAGCAACCACAGTTTCATCTCATTAAGTGCCTTATCATCATATCCCACTTCCTGGAACAATCTGGTAATTGCTGTGTGAGATTCTATGGGCTGTTGATACCAATAATAACCACTTACAGACTTCCAGTACATTCCCAGATCGTCCTTAATGGCTCTTTCTGAAAAGGACTGGAGTATAATATCCCTGACATTGTGTTCTCCTGACCTATGAGAGACAATACCTATTAAGGATTTCCCCAGATCAGATTTATTCATCCAATACTTAGTCGCTTGATCTACATAATAGTCATGCGCCTCTATAGCTTCATTTTTCACTTGCAACTCCGGATAAAAGCTTCTGACATATAAATAATGGATGTCAATGCTTGAAATATGGTCATCATCAAGATTCCCACCTGACCTGTTAACCCTTTCCTTCAATTGTTCATAACGATATTGAAGCTCCTCATCCATAAAATTAATAGCTCTATCCACCATGACATTGATTCTATTGTCATTGACTCGATCAATTCCCATTTCTATCATGCGAGCCATACTTTCAACTACATATTGGGTAATGTATGTATTGTCACGCCCTCCGGCAAACCATGGAAATCCTCCACTGGATGACTGAGAAGCTATGATTTTCTGTAAGTAAGCATTACTCTGATTGCTAAGATTATTTTCATCAAGCAAGAGAGCTATTGATTTCCTTTGTTCAGTTTCTGAAAGTGCATCCCTCAACCAGGGGGTTTCCTCGATCAGAATGGATTTTAATTCCTGGTTCTTTTCCAGGTTAGAAAGAAGTGACTTGCTATCCGGTGCATTCCATTGTTGCATTACTTGCTTTATTCCGGGGATGGCGTTAAGAATGAGAGCACCTACTTCATTAGCAAAAACCTTATTGACCATCTGTTCAACACACTCATGAGGATAATCTGCAAGATAAGGTAAGGATTGAATGGCAACCCAGGCTGGATGAGCCGTATATTCCATGGTTACATTCAATACATCCCTGGTCGCTCTGCCACGCCATTCTTTCATTGAAAAGATATAGCTTTCTTCCGGATCCAGTGTAATGGCCTCCGTTTCTGTAATAAGAATTTTACTGCTTAATACAGGAACTAATCCTTCCTGACCATCTGAA
>JABDLO010000457.1 GCA_013002995.1 Saprospiraceae bacterium
AGAAAAAAAGCAGGATTTGTTTACACAATATGAAATAGATTGGTATGAAGATTTGCTGAGTAGTCAAGCGGGCAACAATGAAAAGTCTCTTCGGCTTGCACTCAAATATTTTGAAAGAGATCCTAAAAATTATCAGGAAAACTACTATTCCGGATATTTATCACTATCATTAAATTATGTGGATAAAGCCATCGAGATCTGGGAGCACATCGATGATGATTTAATAGATTATCCGGAAAATGTTCGAAAATATTGGAGACTAGGAAATTTAAGCAAGGCATATTGCATTGCCGGACAGCCCCAGCGTGCCCTCGATCTACTTGAAAAACATTTTCCCTTTAGTTCAGGGTATTGGTACGGTCATTGGATGAAAATCAGAGCCCTGGTGATGCTGGATCGGGTACAAGATATCAGGACAATGATCAAAGAATCTTCCTGGCATTCTCCTGGTTTTCAGGCAGAGATAAGTTTTTTTGCCTGTCAGGAGTATTATATCCAGGGTAAAAGTGATATGGTTCAAGAATTTGGTCAGTTGTCCATAAAGTATTATGAAGATGATTTAAAAAAATATGATGACAACAGAAATCATTACAGAGCATATCAGATCGGGGTTTTGAATTATTTAATGGACAATTATTCTGAGGCATATGTCGTTTTCAAAAGCTTCATAGAGAAACTGGATAATTCTTATGTAGATGAGGAATTAGATGATACATGGTATCCTAACTTGTACACATGGGCACTGGCATCTCAGAGCAAATTACTGGAAGAGGAGGCTGTAATTAATAATAATTATTTAGTAGGAATAGAACTTACAGGGTCAGATGATCCAATTGGGGTTGGAAGCCCATATGAGTCCAGATCTTATGCTTTGGCTGTTGCAAATGCACATTTGGGAAACCAGGATAAAGCAGTAGAATTATTGAATACCAGTTTTTTTGAAAAAGGAGTGTTTTTTAACTACAACAGATATAATTATGACCCTTTGTTGGTGCCTCTTTTTAACAATCCTTCCTTCCAGGAATTAGTTAAACCAAGGGCGTTTAAGAAATAGGTATAATTAAATTCCGGAGTATGCATATGAAATTATTATCTTAAGGTATGTGAGATTATAACCTTTGTGGATTATCTGTCTTTAATAGAATTCTACAATTAATAATACTGCAAGATAGTCTATGGTAAATTCATCTACATCAAGACAAGATAGAAAACTGGTAGCCATACTATTTGCGGATATCCAGGGATATACTGCTATGATGCAATCTGACGAATCCAATGCGATGTCCCGGTTAAAGCGATATCAGGAAGTTCTGAATGAATGTGTGTCCAATAATCAGGGAGAGGTTATCAAGAATTATGGAGATGGCAGCCTTTGCCTCTTTTCAAGTGTGTTGGATGCTCTTAACTGTGCTAAATCAGTGCAGGAAAGTCTTACTCTGGAGCCTAAAGTGCCCCTTCGTATAGGTCTGCATTTAGGGGATGTGACTCATAGCCAGGGCGATGTTTACGGGAATGACATTAATATTGCTTCCAGAATTGAATCATTGGGAGTTGCCGGTTCAGTGTTGATGTCGGGTGAATTCTTAAATAAGGTTAAAAATCAATCTGAATTTAAATTTCAGTCCTTGGGCAGGTTCCATTTTAAGAATGTAGAGGAGAAAATAGAGGTTATTGCTCTGGCCAATGATGGATTTACAATTCCTGCAAAGTCGGAGATGGCAGGCAAACTCAGAAGGACTTCATCCCCTCTTCGAAAGAATCTGGCATTGATATTAAGCCTTGTATTGTTGTTTTTGGCTTATTGGTATATAATAAAGCCAGGAGTATTGGGAAATATAGGTGCGGACACCTTGACGAAAGCAGAAAGGGAGAAACGGGTGACCATATCGGTTTTTGAAAATAGTACAGGAATGGATGATCTTGACAATTTTGGTGCTTTAATTTCTGACTGGTTGACTTCTATGTTAAGAGAAACCGGTGAGGCCAATGTGATCAGCCAGGAAAATCTTCAACTTAATCTTGCGGGGATAGGATCACAATCCAGCGATCAACTCCTTGCTGACAGAGGAGTCGGTCTGCATATTACAGGAAAAATTCATTTTCTAGACGGCCAATTGGTGCTCATGCCAAAGATCATTGATACCCGGACTGGAGAAGCCATCCATACACCTTCCAATATTAAAGGATCACCTTTAAATAAAGAAGACCTCCTTGAAGATCTTACTCAAAATATTTTGGGGTATTGGAAAGTGAGAGATAAAAAGCGATACCTTCAAAAACCACCTAGATATGAGGCGTATCAGGAATATTTAAAAGGTAATGAAATTTTTTATGAACAGTCAGCTGAAGCACATTTTAAAAAGGCTTACAATTTAGATACAACTTTTTTTAGCCCATTGTTTCGGTTGATTCCATTTTACTGGAATTTCAGAAGATTTGATGCTCAGGATTCACTTTACAGGTTTTTAGATCTTAAAAAATCCAATTTCACAAGATGGGAGACATTGATTTACCAATTTATGAAGACCAGAGATGAAGGGCAGAGATTTGAAGCTGCACAATTTGCAATTGAAGCAGCAGAAATGGATCCCAGCCATTATCTTTCTTTTAATCGTGCGGCTAAGCTCTTCTACCGTAATAATTATCCACAAAGAGCCATTGAGGTATTGAAAAGCATTGATACCATTTTGTTAAGTAAGGAGGAAGTAAGGCAAATTAAACAAATGATCTGTCATGTAACTATTCTTGAACACGATTATGAGAAAGCGATAGAGATGAGTCAGGAGATATTAGCGACCAGAAAACTTGTTTCATATGAACCTGAGAATTATGTTGATGCCCTCATTTATGCCCGGCAATTTGATAAAATGCATGCATATATCCAAAACCTGGAAAGATCTCCCACTGCACCCTGGTTGTATAGGATCTGCAATGCCTTAAAGGTAGTTGGAGAGGATTCGTTGCTACAATTTTATGCAGAGGAT
>JABDLO010000463.1 GCA_013002995.1 Saprospiraceae bacterium
GGTCATTACTGACATGATGGTCAGGCAGCTGACCAAAAGAAGGGTGAGCTTCACCATCTTTGTGTTGGCTTTTTCCACTTGAGGGGTTTTTGTTATGAACTCCCTAAAGGTAGTTAAAGATGTTTGATAAACGGTGTTGGATTTCCGATAACAGATTATAAAATAAATCCCTAATTCCACAATAGGCAAGTTCTAATTGAAGTATAGGTTTCTATTCAATATCCTATTCAGTCTTATACCAGTCTTTCATTAAAAGCGGCTTAAAGAACTGGTATGCTGGATTAAATGGTGAAAGTCTTTTACTCATTCATTACTTGGATAAGGCAGTAAAAGATCCCGTAACTTTAATAATTTCTCCTGATATAATCTCTTGCATAGTCATACAGATATGACCTACCTTGATAAATGACCTATTGGCTACCTCAATACTAAGCTTTTCACAATCAAGTGGATTATTGGAAGCCTCAGGGGCATGTATATATGTTTTACCATTTAATTCCATTGGAGTTCCTCTTAATTTATTAGTATGAGAAAGAATTGCACTAAGGATCCGTCTTGTCTTTTCTGTTCCCATTATGACACCCTCTCCGATATTGACAGTCAGCGTACCAAACAGATCTCTGGATCCCTCATGTTTGTCATCAGTACTTAACCATACCAGGCCTATACTAGGCTTCCACTGGGAATCTACATCTTCTCCAATTAACTGCTTGCCGGCGAAGCTCAATTCGTACTCCGCATATTCCGGTCTTTCAATATCTTCATCTGTGATTTCAGGCGTATCACTACCACATGAAATTGTTATCAATATTATCAACAATAAGATGGCTGGTCTGGCATTGAAATACTTCATAATAAATTTCATAATCAACTTTTTAAAACTTTAAAATTGGATATCAATTTATATACTTCAAGATCTGATAATATTTTATTGATGGGTAGATGTAATGATTATTTGGTACTTCCGTGTGAGTATTTTGCTTTATTGTTGAGTTGTCCATTACAAGAGAATAGTGTATCCAAAGTGGTGAAATCGTAAATTATCTTAACCCCTCATACAAAAAAAGGGATGACCAATCAAGGCCATCCCAAAGCAAATGGTAAAACATCGGGGTTATTTCTTTCCGCTCAGCCCTTTGGCAGTTCTATCTTCTGCTGGAGGTGCCGGAGTCATCTTGGGCGTATTGGTTTTCAACATTTTCATTACCTCCTCTACCACTCTCTCCATCTGTGGGTCTCTTCCTTGTACCAATATATTAGGATCATCCCAGACTTTAATATCAGGAGATACACCTTCTCCTTCCCAGAACCAGTGTCCATCATTATCATAAAGCCTTGCTCCAGGAACCGTAATTCCCCCACCATCTATTAATCTATGTCCAGTAGCAGGCCCAACAAGTATACCGAGTGTTCTTTCTCCAACAATAGGTCCGGCTTCCAATTCCTGGAATGCCCACGGAAGTCCATCTCCTCCAGATCCGGCCCATCCGTTGATCAACATTCCCATTGGCCCTCTATTGGTCTTAATAGGTTGTGTATGGTCTTTACCATGTCTCCAATGCAAGTTGTAGACAACTGGCTTAGTAATCAACTCAAGAAAACGGTCTGCAAGTTGTCCTCCTCCATTGAATCTTTCATCAATGATGAATCCTTCTTTATCCAATTGACCGTAGTACATCTTTACCAACTCCAATTGCCCTCTACCAGATGTATTGGACATATATACATATCCTAATTTTCCTCCGGATAATTCCTCTACTCGTTTTCTATTGTTCTCTATCCATTCTAAATATCTTAGCTGGTTTTCCTGGCCAGGGGTCAATAATTTAACCACAACCTCTTCAGCATCTTCAACGCTACCCGTTTTGCTTACTTGCAATGCAACCACATCACCGGACAATCCTTCAAATGCTGCATATGGATCTTTAGATGGATCCACAATTATTCCATTTACCGAAAGGATAAAATCACCTTCCTTCACTGTCATTCCTGGCTGATCAAATGGGGATCTTACTTCTGTATCCCATGCTGCAGGTTTCACTATTCTCTTGATCAAGTATTTACCGGATTTCATTCCCCAGTCGATTCCCATAAATCCTGTCATTACAGGTTGGACCCTTTCTACGTCTCCATTCCTTGTGTAAGTATGACCTGCACTCAGCTCAGCCGCCATCCCAGACATGATGTTGGTAACATCCCACCTCGTGCGGGCATCTTCTATCAAAGCACCATACCTTTCTCTGATTTCTTCCCAATCCAGTCCGTGCATATTAGGATCATAAAAGAAGTCTCTGTGTCTCCTCCATGCATCACTAAATAGTTGCTTCCATTCTTCTTTTGGAATCAAATCCATGACCAATCCATCAGTGGGAACGGGATCTTTAATCTTTTGTCCGGGAGCTGGCTTGATGACACCATAACTGTTCCTGCTTCTCACGAGTATTGATTTTCCATCTGGTGTCATTACTGCACCTCGGACATCACCAATAACTTCCTTATCCTCTCTTTTTTTCAGGTCATATACCATTAACTTCACACTTCTATCTCCTGAACCTGTATTAGGGAACCTTCCATATACCAGTTTCCCATCGAATGCCATAAGTCCTGAGATATTACCAGCACTTGGAGGCAAGATCATAATCCTCGACTCAATATTGTCAAAATCTATTTTTAATTTTTCGTCCTTTTTTTCTTCCTTTTCTTCTTTTGCTTCTTCACCTTCTTTTTCACCTTCTACTGTTTCTGAACCTTCCTCTTTATCCTCTTTATCACCCTCTTCATCTTTATCGTCTTCCTCATCTTTTTCTTCCGGCACTTTATACTCATCGTACTTCACCTTAAGAAGAGATGGTGCATCACCTGTTAATGCAATGGCAGCAATCTGGGCACTATTGGGATATATCCAGGTTCCATCACCCATGTCAGAATAAGCAGCTGAGAAGTTTCTGTCCGTAATGAAGAATATATACTTTCCATCTTTGCTGAAGATGGGGCTCGTATCATTAAAAAAACCACTGGTAATATTGCTTACCTGTCCATCTTCGACATCATATACTACGATGGCATTATTAGCATTCTCCTGTCCTTTCTCATAAGTCAACCACTTGCTATCATGAGACCACGCTATATCGAATCCCCCTCTGGATCCATGTCCCAGGTTCCATACAAGGTTATCTACTTTCTTAATTGCCCTCGTCTCTGCATTTAACAGGGAAATATCATTTTTCTCATCAACGAAAGCAATATGCTTACTATCCGGTGACCAATGCAAGTTGTATCCAAATCCTCCTTTTCTATTAGTGACCTGTGCGTGACTACCAGATGCCATATCGTAAAAATGGAT
>JABDLO010000495.1 GCA_013002995.1 Saprospiraceae bacterium
CCATAACCGACTCCAGGACATGGGCACAACCCTTGGCAATACCAGCCATGTACCATATGGTCGCAAATAAAATTACTACAGCGGATAATATTCTGATCGATTGAGCAAGACTGCTTTTATACCTGAGATGGAAATAATCAGGAATCGTAAATGATTTTAATCTTGCAGTATGTAACCTCATGCGTGGACCCAATAACTGCCAGGATATCACACAGAAAATGGCCCAAATCAATCCCATCCAGGCCCATGACAATCCGTATTTAAAGGAAATTCCAGCCTGTCCAATGTAGGTATTGGTACTTGCAGAGGTTGAGAAAAAAGCCAAGGATACCACCCATCCCGGAATGGATCGCTTAGCTATGTAATATCCTTCGACATCGCTGGCTGCTTTTTTTCTGAAGTAATATCCGATGTACAGACAACCTAAGGTATAAAATACTGTCAGCGATAAGACGATGATATGTTCTGAAAGATAGTCCATCAGTGAGGCTGGGCTTCATCATCACGATCTTCAACATGGATATTGGATCTTAATACAATGATGGCATTAATGATAACAACAACGATGATTCCCCAATAGGGTAGGCTGGTCATGAAATCCATAGATCAAAATAATTTTTTCACTTCATTTTTAGAGACTTTGCCCATCGCATTTTTAGGTAGAGCATCTCTAAAGATATAGTTTCTTGGGATCTTGTATCCGGGCATCCGATCTCGCAACCATTCTTTGAGTGTAGCCGAATCAGGACGATCATTTCCAGGAATTATGCAACACGATACCATTTCCCCCCATTCATCATCCGGAATTCCTACAATGGCACATTCTCTCACTTGAGGATGTTCAAGGAGGATATTCTCAATCTCCAATGCTGAAATTTTATATCCGCCAGATTTAATGATGTCTACAGAATTCCTTCCTAGTATCCTATAATACCCATTATTGATATCAGCAATGTCTCCTGTTTTAAACCAACCATCTGAGAATGTGTCTTTGGTAGCCTCAGGTTTATTCCAGTAGGAGTGAAACACGGTGGACCCTTTTACCTGAATTTCCCCGGGTTTATTTTCTTCTTGAACGACTCCGTCTTCATCTACCAATTGTATGGTTACTCCCGGAAGAGGTTGACCTACATGTCCGGCTCTTCTCTCACCAAGATAGGGATTAGAAAGGCCCATCCCGATTTCTGTCATACCATATCGTTCCAGTAAGGTGTGCCCGGTGATGGATTTCCACATCTCCATAACGGGGATGGGCAATGCGGCAGATCCTGAGACCATTAACCTGATGTGCTTTAATAACTCTTGAACCGGTTTTTCATTCAGATCTTCTTCCCAATACCTGATCAACTTGTAGTAAATGGTAGGAACAGCCATGAATACATTGACTTTTCCTGAAAGTAATTTCTCCCATATCAGACCCGGGTCCCACTCCTCAAGAAATTCACAGCATGCTCCGCTCCATAAGGCGCAACTCATGATGTTGATGATGCCGTGTACATGATGCAATGGAAGTATATTGATGATATGATCCTCTTTGGACCAATGCCATGCTTCCACCAAAGATTGGATCTGGTGATTGATGTTGTTATGAGTAGTTACTACTCCCTTGGGTTTACTGGTTGTTCCACTGGTGTAAAGGATCATGGCCTTACGGTCAGGTGATATCTGTGGTAGTCCTGTATTGAGGCTTAAATTATTTTCATCAACGTTGATCAACCTCAAAGACATTTCATCGGCTATGGGCCTCAATTGTTCAAGAAATTGATCATTGGTAATCAATATTTTACTCCCTGTATCTTCTAATACATATTTGATAGACTCAAGAGGGTGACTGGTATGGAGTGGAACAGCGATTCCCCCGGCTTGCCAGATGGCCCATTGAGTCACCGTATAGTGATATTCCCTGCCCAACATAAATGCTACCGGTGCTTCATTCAGGTCTTTAGAGTTAAATAGCAGAAATCTCGCTAGAATTTGAGAATCCCGAAGCAGCTGCCTATATGTATATTTTACTCCACCGGATAAGATGGCAGTTTGATTAAGGTGCCTGGATGCCTTATTGATTACTTTCATGATTATTGATGACTCCAGTTGTCAGGATCAGAACTGTCACTGGGTGAAAGTCCGAGGATATCACCATCGGTATTTACTCCCAGGCCCAAAACTGTTCTATTGGCATAATTGAAATAGCTGACTACCTGGTTGATCTCCAGGATTTCTCCATCGTTAAAATACTCTTGTAACATCTCTATTTCGATTTTCTTAAATTCCTCAAAATCTTTGCATCTGAGGGTTAAAGAGTAAGCATAAGAAATGGCACTATTATAGGGTTCCCCTAAAAGCTGTTTCAGATCATCCAGATCATCAGAATGAATGGCATCCCATATTTCCTGAGCGCGTCCATCATCTTTCAAAAGACGTTTTAGTCCTTCAAAATGGTGCCTGACACAATAATCACATTTGTTCAAGTGGGATACATAGACCCCAAGAGTCTCAAGGAACCATTTGGGAAGTGAATTATCCGTATGGTGCAATACATTTTTATAGAGTGCCATATGGCCAGTCAATGTATGTGGCCTTAAACTGTGTGCCATGAGAATGTTGTCAATGTTTCCTCCCGGTCCTTTTACCCTGTCATAGATCTTTTTCAGTTTTAGTCCGGCATCTTTATAATCTACGGTTTTGATCCAGGTCATGATTGTATGATTTTATGAGCGATTTTATTTAATAATTCAATGGTGGATTTAAGGTCTTCTTGGGTAGTTTTTGGTGATATGGTACACATACGTAATACGGTCTGGTTGTTTAATCTAGTGGTGATGATCATAGCATAACCTGTATCCAGGATTTCTTTGGATATGGTTTTATTAAGCGTATCAGGATCATGTCCTTCGGCGGTAAACCTGAAATTAATGATGGCCAGTTTTGCTGAAGTAATGATTTCCCATCCAGGTAGGTCGCTTAATAATGACTCAACATATTCAGCACATTTAATGCCATGGGTGATGGCATTTGCAAATGCATTCAATCCAAATGTTTTCATTGTCATATAAAGCTTTAAAGCCTTAAAGGATCTGCTTAATTGAACTCAATGATCATAATAGTTGATTTCTTTCAGTTCGCGAATGGTATCGAACAGGTATTCAGCCTTTACGGTAAATGTATCATAGAGATGCATTCTGTCTTTTACGATTAAACAACCACATTCAAAGGTTTGGAACCACCATTTGTGGGGATCAAGGGTTATGGAATCAGCCAATTCAATCCCTGCGATTTCACGTTTATACTCTTCAGATAAAATGGCAGCAGCTCCATAAGCCCCATCAATGTGGAACCATGCATTGTGTTTTCTGGATATGGAGGACAGAGCTTTTAAATCATCAACTGCACCCGTATTAGTAGATCCTGCATTTCCTACGACGCAAAGTGGGATACATCCATTTTCAATATCATTTTGAATCTCCAACTCTAGTTTAATAGTATCAATCACGAATGAGTCAGTGGTTTCAATTGGTTTCATCTGATCGGGTCTGAAACCAAGGATCTTTAAACCTTTGGACATCGAAGAATGAGTCTGATCAGAATAATAGATCGTGGCTTTGTCTGCTTCATTGCCTAATAGAACTTTCCGGGCAGTAGCAATGGCAGTTAGATTGGCCATTGAACCTCCGCTAAGGAATATGCCTCCTGATCCTTCAGGAAAATCAAACAATTGGCATAACCACCTGATGGTAATTGTTTCTATCATTGCCGGCCCTGATCCTGCCAGCCAATGTCCGACAAATGCATTATAACCGGAAGCCATCGCATCACCCATCATGCTTATGAAATGGGCAGGACTGGGAATAAAGGAATAAAACCTGGGATGGCTGGTATGAACGATAGATGAGGCAATGAATTCATTCAATTCATTTATAAGAAGTTCAGGATCTGATGGTTCTAAAGGTAAGTTATGATCTACCTTTTGTTCCAATTCCTCATATGATAGGGTATAGTTGGTCCTTTTGTCAGGTAAGTCATCAAGATGATCTACGATGTGATCTATGACCTGATAACCTAAAGCTCTCATTTTTTCTTTATCCAGATGTAAAGGGTTGGTCTTCATTAATGTCTTGATTGCCTCCAAGGTTAATGAATTTATCCGATATTTCTAAAAGCCTGTATAAGGAATTGTTGAGGTATTACTTAAGAACAATATTTTACCACAAATATCAACAACAATGAATAAGCTACTTTCTACTGTTAAAGGATTGACCGTAATTGCTACTATATTGCTAATGGTAGGAATGTTTGTTTATTCATTTCATTTGCTGTCAGGAGCCATATTAATGCTTGCCGGTGGGTTGATTGGTTCTCTTGCTTTACTTGCTGTATTTAAGAGATAAGTCTTTCAAGGTTGTCAAGAAAATCAATGAATAATCATGGAAGATGAAATGGGTAATATATTGATTGCTTTTCAGGTCCAATTCATTCCCACCCGTTTGCGATAGTAGTCACGCCAGCAGGTTTCCCCAGCCTGAGGTCTTATTTAAAGACACATATTTTTTCATTTATTATGTTACTAAACTTGTGAATATCAAACCTGTTTGTCTCAGTAATAGAAAATGTATTTAGCAGCAATACCATTATTCACTTCCCTGTGTAGGGAAGGGTTAGGGATGGGTAGATGACAGGAATATTGTCTTCAAGTTTAAAATTATGATATTAGAGTTCCCACGCATCATCTACCCCTCTTGATCTCCCCTAAATAGGGGAGAAATGTATAATAAGTAAATGTATCTATTTAAAAGTCAATTGCCTTCCTTTTAATCCGGATTACCTTTTGTAACTGAAAATGTATAAAATAGAGTGGGATAACAATACACTATTAGAAAGTATTTTCTTAGTCATTTTCTGAATTGGAGTAGTAACTCATTTATATTATTTATATATATAATAATTTTAGGTGTGTCCTTATCTTGGGCTATAGGTTTACAGGATTAAAAAGAAAATGGAAACTCCTAAATATTCTCCATTTTGATGAGACTTTCAGACAATAAAAAAAAGGCCACCTCTAGAGAGATGACCTTCCATTGAGTCATTATAAATTGATCAAATTATTCTTTAACTAATTTTTGTGTCGATACCTCTTCTGATGTTTCTACACTGATTAGGTAAAGACCTGTTGTCAGTTCTGATACGTTGAGATCAGTCGTTATATTCTGTGGTCTCACCACTCTTAATAATCGTCCGGTGATGGAGTAAATTCTTAAGTTTTTGATTTCTTCATCAGCAGTAATCGTTACCATGTCGGTTGCTGGATTGGGAGTCATTAAGAAGTCCTCATCTATAAGATCTCTTGGTCCTCTTAATGTAGGTGTTTCAATCAATTCAATGGTCTGTGAAGAGCCTATTGATCTTGCTCCGGTAATACCAGTTAAGGTGACAGCGTCTATGTACACTCGATCAGCATTACCACTCGCATCGCACTGGAATCTGAATTGAGCACCACTGCTGAGATTGTATTGACTAGCATCAAGCGTTACAGTTGCAACATAGAATGAATTATTATTAAAGCTTGATCCGCTTGCATAAATTGCAACGGTCTGCCATCCGCTTCCATCATTAAACCTGACCCAGAAATCTTCACCATTTTCCATTGAGTTGGGATAGAAATAAAACTCCAACTCCACTTGATCATATCCGCTTAAGTTGTAACCAGATGATGTCATAGAAGAAGCTGTTCCTGAATTATCTCTTATTCTGATTGAATAATCTCCTTCCCAACTTCTGGTTCCTCGATAACGGTAGCAATCACTTCCGCCATCTTGCCAGCCGTCCCATCCTGTCTCAAAGAAATGAGCGAAGACTGTTGAACTTCCTCCTGGATTACAAGGTGCACAGTCAGGACCTCCACAATCAACACCGGTTTCATCTCCATTCTGGATGCCATCATCACATGTAGGACATGCTGGGCAATCAGGACCACCACAATCAACTCCGGTCTCACTTCCATTCTGAACGCCATCATCACAAGTAGGGCATGCAGGGCAATCAGGGCCTCCACAATCGACACCTGTTTCACTTCCATTTTGAATTCCGTCAGTGCAGGTTGGAGAAGGACCTCCTCCAAGACAGAAATTGGTTGTTTCAGATGATCCAAATGAACCTCCACTTGCTAAGGTTGAACCTCCACTTGTAACTGTATATGAACCATTGCCATATGAACAGCATATTCCATCGCCATAGGAGTCAAAAATGGCAAAGTCATAACATCCATCAGGAAGGCATTCTGTAAATTGGACAGTGCTTCCGTCTGGTTGGCTACCATAAGTCCCTCCTGATGCAACAACAGTTCCACCGCTATTGGTGATCTGCCAGGATGTCTCTTCCGGATAGTTGTCAAGATTGATCGTAACAACAACTTCATTATCGTTACATCCTGTCTGACATGGAGGACAATCAGGGCCTCCACAATCGACACCTGTTTCATTTCCATTCTGAATTCCATCGCTACATGTAGGTGCAGGTCCTTGACCACAACCATTGGATGAAAGTAAGCTTGCTCTTGCTCCTCCTGGAGAGAATAAAGCTTGCATCCTTGATTTCTGTCCCTGAGTGAAAAGGTTCATACAGGCATCATCAGAATAATCCATATAATTCTGAACCATATCGGTTGATCCACAACTTACATGACCGGTAGCACATCCATAATTAGGAGCATCAGAAGCAGGTGTATCAGAAACAAAATCGTCAACACTACAACCACCATCTCCCCAGATGTGACGCAGGTTGAGGTAATGACCTACTTCATGGGTCATGGTTCTTCCCAGGTTGAATGGTGCAGTAGCTGTTCCTATGGTGCCAAAGTATTGATAATCATTGACTACGCCATCAGTTGATGCTGGCCCTCCCGGAAACTGAGCGTATCCCAGGATTCCACCAGAGATATCACATACCCATACATTAAGGTAGTCACTAGCAGGCCAGGCGTCCTTGCCTCCTGAGCTGTTAAACTTCACTTGGTCGTTTGTGCCAAAAGAGGTTCTGGTTGTTGACGTTCGTGTAATACCATTTGTCGCATTTCCATTAGGATCAACGGTAGCCAGGCAGAATTCTACTTCAGAATCAGCAGCTTGTGACCACGTACCATCGGCATCACTGTTAAGCCTTCTGAAATCATCATTTAACACCTGGATCTGAGAATTGATCTGGGCATCGCTGATATTTTCTGTGCTGTTGTTATATACCACGTGCACAACTACCGGGATGGTTATAACTGCTCGTTGATTATCTCGATTTCTTAAAAAATGCTGGGTATGTTGCTCGATCTGTTCAAGCATTTGTTGGCGTTGGGGGTTTTCCTGGATTTGAAGGTTGAGGTATTCCATGGCTCCACACTCACGTTGCGCATCAATGCTCACATTTAGGCATAGGAATGCCATGAAGAAAAGGTAAATTTTCAATTTCATAGTTTAGATTTTACTTTAATACATTAGAAAAAATATACACGCTTACTTAATAGCATTGAATAAATAAAAAATTCTTCAAATGGTAACAATAGCAAAGTAAATTTTATTTATCTGCTAATTACTCAGGGTAATTACCTATTTTTTTAATAAGGGTAAAATTTTATTTCTCTTAATAAAAGCCCATAATTATGATGTAATCATATTTCAGGTATAGACCGTAGATATCGGAAATGAAGTCTTCAAGTTTTAAAATAATGATATTGGAGTACTCACGCGTCATCTACCCCTCTTAATCTCCCCTTCAAAGGGGAGAAATGTATTATAAGTAACTGTATTCTTTAATAAGTCAACTCCATCTTATTGAAGCCTGACGACTACTCGTAGTGGTAACCTTCCAATCATGTGACTATCATTAGGACACATCTAAACTGACAGGATTCAAAGGGAAGAATTGTGAAAGGCCTATAAAAGGAATATTGAGGCTTAATTTTATTAATATGAATTATCAAGCATATTTTGCATCTATCCCAATCTCAAATTAAGATGTTAAACCTCTTTAAAAAAATCCGGGTAACTCGATGAGCTACCCGGATGATTGGTTAGTTTTTACTTTATTCTGGCAATTATGTTACCAGAGGTAATTCAGAGGCTATTATTCTCCTCCAAGTTTTTTTATGCTTCCTCCAGACCATTTGCCTGAATCAAGTTCTTTCTTTTTAGGATTGCCTTTATATCTGACTGTTGCACCACTTGAAGCATCTGCGACCAATCTTTCTGTCGCCCATACTGTTGCAGTTGCACCACTGCTTACGTCGACATTGGTATACTTAGAAGCCATTTCTCTACCTCTGTAAGTAGCACCGCTGCTTACATCAACTTCCTGGTCGTCAGTCGACCCTGACAAAGTGCAAGAAGCTCCTGAGCTGATGTCAACGGTCAGGTCATTGGTCTCAACTTCAACTGAAACTGTAGATCCTGAACTCACGTCTATATCCATTTCATCTGTAACAATTCTATCTTCTCCTCTTATCGTACATCCTGCAGATGCATCAATGGATTCAAGAGTAGAAAAATATAAGTCGATGTCTGCTTTACCATTGTTATTACCCCAGTTGAGCATTTTGCTCTTAAACTTAATGGTTAATACATCTCCTTTTACCTCTGTGATAAGGTCGTCGTAATCACCTCTTTCCATATCAATGTCAGCTTTTGAATCGCTTGATTTGATCAAGGTAACTTTTATACCTCCTGATACTCGGAGTTTATTAAATGAATCTAAATCTCTAGTTTGGGAGTAAGCGGATGTGGAAGCCATGAAGCAGACCATAAGCCCCATTAATAATAATCTCATTTGTATTGATTTTTAAGTGAATGATTTAAATACTTACACTCGTAAGGACAGACTTCAATGCTATGGGTTGCATCGTTTAATATAAAAATATTTGTTCAATTGCATTTTCCACTTTTTCAATACTAGGAATAAATGCTTTCTCAAGAGTTTCATTGAGTGGTATTGCAGGCATGTTTAGTGAACCTATACAAGTCACAGGAGCATCCAGATATTCAAAACACTGTTGTTGTATCTTTCCAGCCAGGGATTGGGCAAAACTTCCATCAATCGATTCTTCAGTCACACAAAGCACTTTACCGTACTCCTTAACCTTTTCATATATAAGCGATTCATCTAATGGGAATAATGTCCGTAGATCAAGTATGCCTACTTTTTCAGGATATTTTTTTGCTGCATTAAGACTCCAGTGAACTCCCATGCCATAGGTAACGATTAATACAGAGTCACCTTTTCTGGTATGGTAGTCCGGTGATTCTAATACCATGTTACCTTTGCCGAAAGGCAACTCATAGTCATCGGAAGGTAATACTGACCTTGCATACTCGGTTCCTTTAACTTTACTCCAATAAAGGCCTTTATGCTCAAAAATCACTACAGGGTTAGGATCATGATAAGCAGACTTCATAAGCCCGAATAAGTCTGCACCATTGCTTGGATAAGCTATTTTCAGGCCCTTGATCTGATGGACAACTCCCTCAACTGATGAAGAATGGAATGGTCCCCCGCTTCCATATGCTCCGATGGGTACTCTCAATATCATACTCACCGGATATTTTCCGTTACTGAGGTAACAACTGCGACTCACTTCTGTAAACAGCTGATTGATCCCTGGCCATATATAATCTGCAAATTGAACCTCAACAATAGGTTTTAATCCTACTGCAGACATACCCACTGTACTACCTACAATAAAAGCTTCCTGGATAGGAGTATTAAATACACGGTGATCTCCAAATATCTGAGCAAGCGTTGCAGCTTCCCTGAATACTCCTCCGAGCCTTCCGCCTACATCCTGACCATAGAACAAGCACTCTCTGTGTTCCTCCATAATCTGCTGGATGGCTATGAGAGCACAATCTACCATGACCTTCTCCTCTCCATGATCGGGTATTCTTACTCCTTTTTCCTCTGTTATTGGAGTCGGTGCAAATGCATTATTATATACATCTTCCGGAGCAGGATCTGGTGCTTTTCTCGCTTCTGCAAATGCAGTGCTTACTACACCCTTTGCGTCTCCAATGATGTTTTCTATTTCTTCCAATTCAACTCCTTGCTGCCTCAGCAGTTCAATCATTTTAGGATACGGGTCCTCTTTTTTATCTTCTTCAAGATCATCTCGATACCACTCTTTCCTCACACCTGAAGTGTGATGGTTGAGTAAAGGAACTGTAGCATGTAAGAGAAAAGGCCTTCTCTCTTCTCTGATGGTTTTAATGATTCGCTTAACGGTAAGGTAGCTGGTTTCAAAATCTGAACCATCGATTGATACAGATTCAAGTCCTTTAAATCCTCTTGCATATTCATGGGCGTCCATGGCTCTAATTTCTTCTGCCGTAGCAGAGATATCCCATTCATTATCCTGTACCAGATATAAAATCGGAAGTTTCTTTAAGACTGCCATCTGGAAGGCTTCTGAAACCTCTCCTTCAGTAACACTTGCATCTCCAAGTGAGCATACAGCCAGCGGTGCTTCACCATCTTTCCATTCATCCATACCGATTTCTTCCCGATAATCAATACCCATGGCTACGCCGGTTGTAGGAATGGCTTGCATACCTGTTGCACTGGATTGTGTAGGAATTTTAGGTTTGTCATCGTCCTTAAGGCTGGGGTGACAATAATAAGCTCTGCCTCCTGAGAATGGGTCATCCTTTTTAGCCATTAATTGTAGCATCAGATCATATGGCTCCATCCCTATGGAAAGCAACAATGCATCATCTCTATAATAGGGTGCTACATAATCCTGGGGTTTCAATTGCATACCCACAGCAATCTGGATGGCCTCATGACCTCTTGAAGTAGCGTGGACATATTTAGATACTTCTTTAAAATTGGCTTCATACATGTCAGTCATAGACTTGGCCAGGGACATGGTGTAAAATGCCTTTGTTAATACTTTGTTTTTAATTCTATGTTTTTTCTCCAATGCTATTGTGGTCATAGGGTTAAGCATTTAAAAATCCATTGATGGCATCTCGAGCATGAGTGGAGAGTACTAATCTGCCACTTGTCTGTGCCCTATCAATTAATAATTGATCCCAGTGATCTGTATCGTGCCAGAAAACTTTTTTTAATTCCTTAAGTGCTGCGGGATTAGAACCATTGAGAATGTTGAGAAAGTGGTCTATGTATTCATCCATCTGCTCTACTGAATCGAATGCTTCTTGAAAT
>JABDLO010000498.1 GCA_013002995.1 Saprospiraceae bacterium
CACCTGATCCGTCGTATGCAAGTGCAGGTGTCACCTCAGAAGTCAATTGAACCAAAGATTGATCAATATCTCCATTTAATGAAATTTTAAATAAAGGACCATCAGCTATGTTAACTGATTTAATATCATTCCATGATAGCGTGATCAGTCCCTCTTTTAATCTCTGCTTATTGACATGATGGTCTTTCAGATCAAGTGAAATCCCTGCTATTGATCTGATATCAACATCCTGACCAAAATCCAAAGTAAATTGGAGGCCAATCATATCTTCTACTTCATGGGTATAGAATTCAAGATAACTGATTCCGGCTGACTTGGTCATGGATGTTTCTATCATTAATTGATTGGCCGATCTTGTTGTTGTACCTCTGGAATTGGCAGTTGCTGTTCCATTAATATCACCAGTCTTGATGGCCACAAAATCAATATCCTCTTCAGAAATCAATAATTCATCAATCTTGACATCTTCAGGGAAGTCCCATGTATTCTCAGTATTATCAAACTCATATTCAGAAGGTATAAATCTCCACGAGGTATTGCTTGGGAATTCCTCATAAATACCCAAGATTATCTTTCTCAGGTCAATAAGGTCAGATGCAGATATTTTTTTGTTTCCATTTACATCAGCTGCTATCAGTTTAAATGGAGAATTAATTTCTCTCATTCCGAGAATGTATTGTTGAATCAATACCAGATCCAGGGTAGAAACTCCATTGGTTATATCATCATTCTTATATGGATTAACATGATAGGTATCATAATACTCCACATTACTGAAAGCATATTCTCCTTCATCATCCGTCTTATTCATCAGGTGATCCTGAACACTCATATTCTCCAACTCTACTTCTACTTGAGTCAATCCTTCAAATGTTTCATTGAGGATGCGACCCGCAATATTTGCCTGAGCAGAATTATCATTTTCACACGCGTCAGAATTAGGACTATCCTGCAAGATCAGTACTACATCACAATAGGAATGATTTCCTGATTCATCAAATACATACATCTTCAGCGGAATCTCAGCAGCAATGCCATTAGGTACATTGAAGCAATCAAAGTCAAGGCTTGTAGCTGTTCCGCTTTCATTGAATGCAAAGTGCAGATTTTCATCAGATGAGCATCCATCAGTACTTTTCAGATCAAAGTCCGATGCCCAGATGGTAGCTTGTCCAAGATTATCAAGTACCCAGACTACCTCTCCATAACATATAGGCGTGGGTGCTTTATCATCCAGAATGCTGAAGAAATAGGTGCATTCTCCTTCGTTTCCGCAGGCATCTTTAGCGTAGAATGTAATCTTATGGATTCCTGCCTTGTATATTCCGCTGGCATTATTACCATTTGCCTGGAAATCAATGTCTCCATCATTATCTTCATCAATCTCCCATCTGTACTTCAAGTCGCTTTCATCGGTACAATCATCTGTAGCAACGGCTCCTAATTCAATATATCCCTCACATCCAGTTGCAATGGCCGTTCTATCTATACAATCAGTGATAAATTCCGGAGCATTTTTATTTTCCAGTATGATCTGCTGCGTATGGTAGTAGTAAAATGGGTCAGAAGGATCAAAAGTACACCAATCGGTAACTCTCCATGTTCTAATGATTTTCAAGCACTTCCCATCAACGCCATAGAATGATTGATCTTCATAAGCAATGGCAATCTCTTTACATTCATCAGCCATCACCATCGGCCTTCCTGCCAGTCCATCAGGATCAGCATCTATAGCCTTACAACCAGGTAATGTTTTCGGGCCAGGCCATACTATTGAATTTTCATCAAATGGGAATTCGGTAATTACATCAATCCTTTGGGTACACTGGGCTGTCATTCCTTGCTGATCAGTTGCTGTCCAGGTACGGATAATATATCCTATTCCACAACTATTGAGATTGTTGAGGTTGTCAGTGTAATCCACATTCACATCGCAAGCATCCGTTGCAGTTGCTGTCCCCGTTAAGGATAGATTGTCCTTATCCTCTGTACAATTGATTTCTACATCTGAAGGACAATCAATTTCCGGTGGAATTTTATCCTGTACTTTTACTCTCACCCTACAATCGTTGAAATTGTCATATTTATCATACACCCTCAGGGTAACCATAATGTAATCTACCTCAGTATCATCACAACAGAATTCAACCAATTCTCCAAATTGTAAATCCTGTGGCCTCGAGCAATGACTGTCATTTCTTTTAATTTCAAATCTATCAATCTGGCAGTTATCCCAACTTCCATCATCTATTGATTCTGCAAATAATTCAGCATGTCCCAGGTTATCAAGCGTTACCACTGTAAATCCTTCACAGATGGCTATTGGTGCTTCATCATCTTTTACGACTACCCTATTATAACATTGACTCACATTTCCACAATCATCAGTAATGGTATATACAATCCATGATGTATCTATCGGTAATTCATACAATGTATATATGCCATTTTGATCTATCGTAGCATTAAAGTAGTTCACATCGGTAAATGGATCCCCACTGTCATCAATCGGTTTGTAACCTACGATATAACTATAATCTGAACACTCGTCAGTAACATTGGGAGCCGGAACAGTAAAGGTTCCTGTACACAATCCCGGTTCAGTTGTAGTTTCATACAGAATTTCGCCTGCACTTTCACACACCGGAGCCCTTGTATCCAATATTTTTATGATTTGCTGGTCCATGGTATCCTGTGCCGTACACCAATCAAATACAGACCATATCCTTAACACCTTTTTACTATTTCCACATATAGGAAAAATTAAATCTTCAAATACATATTGAATATTAGGACAATCAAGTCCTGTCGGGTATCCTGTTACATCGGGAGAAGGAGCACCATTATCCAATGTATCCGTAACATCTCCACATTCAAAAGCATTCATTCCATCGAAATCCATAGGGAAAACGGTATTCATCACATCCCCTCGATTTACAGAAATCGTCTGTACACAAGTAGCTGTATTTCCACTGGCATCAGTAGCAGTCCATGTCCTGGTTATCACTTCGGCAAACATATTCTGACACAATTGATCAACTGCCACATCTACATAATCTGCTTGAATGATACCATCACAGCCATCTGTAAAAACCGGAGCCGGAATTACAACGCCAGGCACTCTTGAGTCGTCACAATCTATGATTGCATCCATACAATTGGTTACAACTGGAGGGAGTTTATCTTCAATAGTGATTCTGCCCCAACATGAATTATTACATCCTAATAACTCAACACTTGCAGTTAATGTCTGACCAATGTAAGATCCATCGACAACATTAGAAGGGAGTACTACCCCATTGCCATCTGTCAATGTAACTTCATAATCAGATTCCATGAAATCCATATTCTCAAGGATCATTTCCGCTGTAATTGTCACATCACACATATCTTCTAATGATACCTGGATTCCATCGTTGCAAGCCAGTCCCAGGTTACAATCTACCTGTGCAATGCCTGCACCCCATATTAACATCATCAGGCATGTAAGGAGCCACCTGCCTTTGATTGTCAAATTGTTAAGTATATTTATCTTCATCTCTCCTGTATTTGAAATCTTTCTTTGGATTTTATTTTTCATCTTTCTCTACTTCTTTGGAATTACTTAATGAGTATCATCTTCCTGGTCAGAGAATGATGTTGAGTTTCGAGTTGGTAATAGAGTATGCCCTGTGCGTCTATATCTGTTGCATCGAGAATGATGCTATTTTGTCCTGCTTTAAAGAATTCTTTCTGCGTCTTAACAACCCTTCCATTGATATCCATTACCCGAAGGGTTACCTGATCGTCTTGTGGCAAAATGAATCCAATGGTTGTGATGTCATTAAATGGATTAGGTGTGTTCTGGAGCAGTACCAGTTCACCTCCGATATCGTTTAATTGTAATTCGACATCAAATGCTGATACCTCCGTCCCAGTTTCTAAATAAATCTCTGGATTTAAATAAGCAGAAAGGCTTATTCCAGTATTTATCTCTTCATTCAATACTATTGAAAATAGTCCACCTTTAGGGGTTACTGCATTTGTTGCTGAATAACTGATGGCTATCATTTCATCATCTATCAAGTATTGAGAAGGATCAATATTGACCGCCTCACTGACAATTTGAATATCATGTCTACTCAATCCCGGAATATTGATCGCCAACTGGAATCCTACGAGTGATTCCTCGGTAGGAAGATGGAAGGTGATTCTACTTTGCCCAGTATTGATCTTTGTATCGTATGTAAGCCTGAAAGAGCTACGATTATTGGTTTCTGTGCTACGGCCATTATAAGCAACACTTCCATTCACATCACCCACCTTCACAGCTACAAAATCTGCTGCATCTATGTCTGAGTCAACCTGATCGAGCTCTTTACTTTCGTCAAATGGAAAAGGCCTTGTCTTATCATCAAAAGTGAATGACTTATCGATGAATCTCCAACTATCGTTGTCTGGCAACTCTTCATAGATGCCAAGAATAAGTTTTCTTAATTGTATGATATCAGCAGCAGAGACTTTGGCCGAATTGTTGACATCTCCTGCAATGATCTTATAGGGAGAATCAAGTTCTGTGATACCTAGAATATGTCGCTGTATTAGAACAATATCAAGTGTAGAAACTCCTTCCAGATGAGAACCTTTCTTTTCAGGTGAAACAACATAATCTCTGTACATAGCCAGATCGTTGAAAGCATACGCCCCATCATTTCCTGTCATCATAGATATCGGAAACTCAGGAGAATCTGTCATCAAGGACACTTCAACGTCGGATACCATTTCATTCGATTCTGAATAAACTGCTCCAGCGATTTTAGCAGAGACCTCTTCCTCTTCTTCCTCCTCTTCCACTGCATTGCCACAAGAATTTTTGTTATCCTGTACAATTATGGTCGTTGTACAAAAATCATTATTACCTACCTGGTCTGTTACATACATTCTCAATTCGAATGTATCCTTGGTCAACCCATTCAGGTCTTCACAGGTAAATGTTCTGAAAATATCATTAGTATCTTCAGAAAATGAAACCACAACATCGTGGTTAGACCCGCAATTATCATAGCTTCCTTTATCAAAATCCTCTGCCCAGATCGTCACAGAACCCGTCTGATCCATAATGACTGATACTATACCTTCCAGGCATACCGGTGTCGGCTGTTTTTCATCATTAATGGTAAATACATTGTTGCAAGATGATTGATTTCCACATTCATCCTTCACATACCATGTAATTTTATGAGTGCCTACCGGAAGAATGGTACTGGCATCATTGTCCGAACCAAATTTGTTAATGCTTCCATCATTATTAAAATCGATTTCATATCTCCAGATCAATTCATCATCTGGAGTACAATCATCTTCAGCTCTTGCAAATAAGGTTGCAATTACACTACATCCATCGAGTTGTTCAATGTTCTGAACTCCACTACATCCTTCTACAATTTCAGGTGCATCACTGTTTAATACTTTGATTACCTGGTTTTGGAAGTATTTTCCTTTAGAAGGATCAGTAGGATCGAATTGACACCAGTCAATCACGGTCCATCTTCTGATGATCTTGAGGCAAGCTCCTTCAACGTATTGAAATTCCAGATCTTCATATTCATAAATGGCTTCACTACAGCTTGATTCGACTAAGTCAGGATAATCAAATCCAGGAGGCAGGTTTTCAGGATCTGTTCCACCGTTGATACATCCATTAGGAAGCACAATATCATCTGGCCAGTCTATATTTTTAGAAGTAAATAGATCCTGGTTTACAACTGTTATTGTCTGTACCTTCGAAATTGAATTTCCTTCATCATCAGTTGCTGTAAATACTCTGTCAATAACACCTAGGCCACAGGAATTTAACCTGGGTGTATTTACTACTGTAACCGTTGCTCCACAATTGTCAGTTGCTGTTGCCATTCCAAATTGTGTGTAATCACCTAGATCGGTATCACAATCAACCTCCTGATCATCCGGACAGAAAGTCCAAACAGGAGCATGATTATCCTGAACCTCAACCTCAACCATACATGCATTGGAATTACCTGCAAAATCTGTAACTCTCAATTGCACCATAACAGTTGTGCCTATATCATTACAACAGAATTTAACTTTGTCAGACCATGTAGATGTTACTCCACATGCAGATGTTTCCATTCTTCTGACTTCCATTTTCTCAATTCCACAATTGTCCCATGATCCATCGTCAAATGTTGCCGGACCTGCCCATGCAACTCCATCCTCGTTGAGGGCAACATAAGAATATTGATCACATACAGGAACAGGCTCCTGATTGTCAATGATGACAATTTCTGTAGACTCTTCAGCTACGTTGCCACAGATATCAAATACGGTATAATAGATCCAAATCTCTTCCTGGTCCGCATCGATATTTTCAATGATGTACGATCCATCAGGATGTCTCCAAATACCTTCTATACTTGGATTACCTATAGGATTTCCAGTTTCATCTTTGAATTGATAGCTTACACCATAATCCCATATTGAACACTCTTCAACATCAGGTGCAGGCACCTTGATCTGAGCAGCACATGAATGATCGTCAGTATTTACAATTATTTCATCAGGAACATTGATAACAGGATCTGTCCTGTCAAGAACTGAAATGTATTGTATATGAATAGAGTCTTGACCCGTACAATGGTCAACCACATGCCATCTTCTTAATACTTTAAATGTATTTTCAATATTGTCGGCATCACATTTCTCCAGGAATACGTCCTGAAACTCAACAGTGGCACTTATGCATTCAACTCCCAAAGGAGATCCAGTTACGGAAGGTGCAGGAGCGCCTTCATCTGTAGTTTCCCATCCTCCACAAGCTTCAAGTGAAGGTTGTGTACCTGTTATATCATCATAATTCTCAGGATACACTATATCTTCAAATAGTGCTCGGTTTATATTAATTGTACTCTCACAAGACCCTCTATTACCTGCTTCATCAGTGATGTACCATGTTCTTGTAATGATGGCACTATAGGGGCCAACACATAAACCATCAACCTGGTTGTCAACATAGGTCAGGGTGGCATCTCCACATGGGTCATAATTCTGAACCAGATATTCCTTATCTCCTATTTCAGTAACTATAGCTGAAGGAGGAAGCGGGAATCCCGTTATAGTAGGATCATCCAGCATATCACAATCGATATCTACCGGAGGATTACATGTAAGCGGTGGAGCAGCTTTATCCTCTAAGGTTAAATATCCCCAGCAAGAGTTAAAACTACATTCATGTCTGATGGTTACCTCCAGTAATTTATCTACATAATCATTATTGAGCATCGTACCATCAACTATGGTATCTGCTTCCAGATCTTTTATTATTACATCATAACTGGTTTCAGGGTATTCCATTGCTTCCATAAACATGGAAGGTGTGACCTCCAGACCACAAAGACCACTTAAAGAAAGATGTAGCTCATTATTACAAGCCATAAAAGGAACAGCCTCATCCACTATATCAACATCAATCGTAGTTGAAAACATACAATCCGCAGCAGTTGATGGCCCTCCGGGAGGATTAGCTATTACATCAACCTGTAACTGATATGTGCCTGGTATATTTCCCCATTCTATCTCCACGTTATTCTCATCGGCAGGAGTTACAATTGTTCCTCCGCCAGCAGGCAATGACCACATAATAGATATAAGGTCAGAATCCTCTATATCTACATTGTATATGTCTGAATTTCCCAGACAACTACCTGGGTCACCATAAATGGTACTATCAGGATAACTACATATATGTAAAGAGCTATAAGGAAATGTCGTCATTCCATCTGAAACAATGATGGACCAGGGTCCTCCTTCAACTCTTATACCATCAATTGTATAATTACCTCCCCCATTGTCCGTTAAAGGAGCAGGAAATACAAAAGGTACAGGGTTACCCGGCGTGGAAGTACCCGGATCGAAAAAATTAGTTGCTGACTCAATGGTCCAGGTCTCACCCGGTCCTGCTGAGTTAACTGTGAATGTCTCCATGAACTGTCCGTCACCTGGTTGGGTGGCGTTGTCAAGGCAATTACACTCATCTGTACCAAATGTCTGTCCGCTGATTGTCCCACTGGAAAGTACCAGGAGGAAAAGGAGAAGTGTAAATTTGGCAAAGACCAGTTTTAAATTAGTGTGTAATGGTCTGTTCATCAAAATCGATTTTTGTAAAATTCTTTTTCAATTCTTCACTTTCTTATCGGCTTTTTTTCTATTGAAAATCGTCCGACTTCTGATATCGGATTCAGCCACATCTCAAGACATAGCTTCTCCCATACACGCTATCAAAGCCAAATTCCACACCAAAAAGGCCTTCATATTAGGGTATAATTTAATATGACATAACATTAAAATTTCTTATAATATTTAAGCTGTTATCTTCCAGCTAAAAGCATCAAATGAAGGGAAAAGGAATTTTTCGATTTTTTTAGACTGAGAAAGGATACTTAAAGGCCTTATCTGTAAAAATGAGAGTTTTTCACATGAGTTTACCAAGAACAGCGACATTCTTAATAATCAAAAAATAAAAGAAAATTGATGAAATAAGCTTAATCTACTTTGATCAATTTCAAGGTTTTATTGAAGCTGCCTGACTGAAGATTTATAAAGTAAATCCCACTTTCAGGAAAGGCAGCTGAAGGAATAGAAATCTCGTGTATTCCTTCCTCCTGAATGAAGCTATCCGTATGAATCAAAGCCCCATCTACAGAAAACAAATGTATTTGAGTAGTAGTAAATTCCGGAATCTCAATTTCAATTCTTGCATTATTTATTACAGGGTTATTGATCAGCCTTGCACTATAACCCTGTATATCAAGATCAATATTATCAGAAGTTAAGACAAGAGAAATGGGGTGTAAATCCTGGTATACTTCAGCCTGCAACCCTTCAGTATTTAATGAAATACGAGAAGCAGAATAAATTACATCCTTGCCTTTAATAATCCTAAACAAGAGATCACCTGATTTTATATTTAACTCATCATTAGCCACCCAGATGATGTTTAAAACATTTCCGATCTGGTGGTAATTGTTTTTCTCAAAACCAGGTAGATCAGATTGAATATCCACCTCAGATGCATCCGGTAAAAGAAGACTCAGCTGAAAGCCCTGTATGCTTTCTTCAAATTGAGAAACAAAATCAATCCCATCACGGTAATCACCTGATTCTTTGACATTTAAAACCAGTTTTTTATTTGACCTACTCGTTACAATAGGATTTCTTAGTTGAGACGAGGAAAAATCAACGTCTCCTATTTTTATCCCGATGAAATTAACATCAAGAACATCATCATTCAGAGATGAAAATGAAACATTTGCCGGAAGGTCATCCATATTCTCATCATCAATTATTACTGATGCGTCATACCATAAGTAGGAAGGCATGTTATTAGGAAATTCATCATTTATACCAAGTATCAATTTTCTGATATTGACAAGATCGGAACCCGAAATGGATCCTGAACCATTAACATCAGCAGCTATTTCTGCCTCAATCGACCCAAGATCATTAAACCCTAATATGTGCCTCTGGATTAATACGATATCCAACGTTGATACTCCATGATCTACGTTATCCAGCTTTTCCGGTGTTATATCAATAGAAAAATGACCCGGTACATTGTCAATAAGGAAATTACCTTCTGAAGTGATATCATTCCTAATTAATTCTCCATCAGTAGATTCGAGAGTCACCTCCACCCCATCGATAGGATATCCATCAACGGTCATGGTTGTTCCTCCGACCATCACCAGGGTCTCTCTATCTTCACATCTGTCATTATTGTCCTGGACACTTACTTTCACAGAGCAATATTCCTGGTTGCCCGCCAGATCTGTTACCCACATTTCCAAGTTCAGAATACCAGTGATACCATTGGGGATGTCATCGCAAGTCAGTGTTCTTGATTTTATAGTGGTATCGCTACTGAATGAAAATACAAGTTCTTCCTGTGGTGTACAATTATCTGAACTGTTGAAGTTGAAATCCCTGGCCCAAATCTCAACCTGGTCATTGGTGTGCATCAATACCGTTGTAAGATCTGTAATGCAATAAGGAGTCGGAGATTTACAATCTTTCACCTCAATGTCATATACCTCCTGATTGCTATTCCCACAACGATCCTCCACATATATCCTAACCTCGTGAATTCCAATAGGTATATCTTCATTGATCTCTCCTGAATTACCTGAGAACTCTATGACATCATCTTTATTGAGATCTATCTCCCATTCATAGTACATTTCTTCAGGAGACGTACAGTCATCTTCAACCTCAATATTATAATTATAGTTGGTCAGCAGACATGATTCATCATATAGACATACTAATGAATCTTGTACTGAGCTGATAATCGTAGGTGCAGTGGTATTTCTGAATTTTAATATTTGAGCATTGTGCCAAATCCCAAAATTCTCATTTTCATCATATTGACACCAATCAATTACGGTCCACTCTCTTATGATTTTCATACATGCACCATCAGCAAATGGAAATATCTTGTCCTTATATGTAGAGGCTATTGAAGCACATGAAGTATTATTGTAAGTAGGTTCACCAGAGATATCCGGAGAAATGACAGTGTCAACACACGTTTCCTCATCGTAAGGATCAGGCCACGTTATATCTTTTAATGTAAATGGATTCTCGTCAACAACAGTTATCACCTGTGTACAACTACTGGATAATCCACTCTGATCTGTAGCCACAAAAGTCCTCAAGATGGTTCCCTGGCTGCATTCAAGGTCTTCAGTATATGAATGTGCAACAGTAACCGTACAATTATCATTTGCGATACCATCAATACCGACTATACCATTACTTATATTATCCTGCAATACGATCTGTTCCCGTATCTCCCCAGGCAATACAACTGAACCAAATTCACTTAAATCATCAAAATTTATAGCATATCTACAACTGATGGTAAGGTCTGTAGGACAGACTATGGTTGGAGGTAACTTATCTTCGACCTCAACAGTAACCATGCATGTATTTTCATTTCCGGCAGCATCAGTAACAATATATGCAACCATAAGCTCTTTTCCCACTTCTTCACAACAGAACTCTACATATTCTCCTCGCTCCAGTTCATTACCACATTCATCGGTCATTTTAATGACCTCTTGTTTGACAATTCCACAGTTATCATGACTTCCATCATTCAGACTCGTAGCAAATAATCTTGCTGTGCCATCCACTCCTATTGATATCGAAGTAAATTCATCACATACAGCCTGAGGGGCAATCCTGTCTACAACATGAATAAAAGCAGTACAGGAAGCAGAATTTCCACATACATCAGTTACATCATATTGTATAACATGTCTACCCAGCGGTAATTCTGCAACATAATTATTACTACCATTCTGTAAGACATTATCCAGTGAATCATAAAGTGTCCATGACAATGAAGCATCACTACAATCATGAATATCCAATTCCTCGGGAATCAGGAAAGACTGGCTGAGACAAGAATATGGATCTGTCTGGATGGTCATATCCTCAGGGCACGTAAAATCTGGTGGTGAAGTGTCAAGCACCTTAATGACCTGATTATGATTTCTACTTTCAGAAGTACACCAATCGATGATCCACCACTCTCTCAATACTTTCATTCCATTTCCGCATTGCTCAAATGGAACGTCCTCAAAAGTGGCTTCAAGATTCAAACAATTCTGTACAGATGGATATCCGGTCGTGTCGGGATGTGGATGACCATTAGGAAGTTTAGGATATTCTGTACCACATTCCAGGGCATCCATATCGAAATTATCGAAATGTGGCGGCATGACCACACCTTCTAAAGAGTCTTTACGGATGTAAATTTCTTCTATACAAGAGGATTGATTACCGTATTCATCTGTAGCATACCAGGATCTGAATATTATTCTCTCATAATCAGAACCACATGTCAGATCCATTTCGTCATCATTATACCATAGTATTGCGTCTGTACATGCATCCAGACCGTACGCATTCCACTTCCGGTCCTCAATCTTCTCTAGAAGGACTCCCATCTCGATAGGAAACCCTAACGTCTCCGGAAGTATGTCTGAAGTACAAGGTATGGTATCATTCTCACATATTAACTGCGGAGGATTCTTATCTTCCACCTGTATTTCACTCCAACAAGAGTTGAGGGGATCACATTCATGACGTACCTCTACTGTTATATTTTCCCCGATGTGATCTTCTGTAAGGATGGCATCAGGAATTATTCTATTAAATCTATCGTAAAGGGTTACTATATATCTATTATAGGGTAATGAAGGATTGGCAAGTACCAATTGTGGGGTCACCTCTTGCATGCAACCATCACTGAGTGATATATTCAATGCAGCATTACAAGCAAGTGTAGGTGCTATCTGGAAAGAGATATCAACCATATCAGTTTCCTGTGTTTGCTGTCCATAATCACTTGCAAGCAAAAGAGTAAACCATCCATTGCTGATATCAGCAGGACCCGGAACATAGGTTTCAACCTGATTGTAAACTCCAGTATTAGAATTAGAGGGTGTGAAGTACCCGTCTCCAAGACTGAACCAGGTACCGTCTGTCGCAGCTCCGGATATCGTGGCATTCAGATCATCCATATAGAGCACTTCTCCTGGACAGATTGAAGTATCATTACCTGCAAATACAGTTATCTGCCCATATCCTTCCCACAAAAGCAGATTGCTGATTAGGATCATTGCAACCTTAATCAACACATTATGATTTTTCATTATGTGTTTATTATTTTTTTTCAATGCTTTACATATTATGATTTTATTTAATGCAAAACATATACCAATTTTTTATAATATGTGACTTATGTGTTACATCTTTGTAATCTGAATTATTTATTAACTGATTGGGCAGCACTTTTTAATCTTCTGTGATCTTTTATGGTGTACCCATTCATGATTCTATTAAAGTCCTTAGTGAGTAATCTCCCAGTATTATGAGTATGAAAAAGATTGAGGGCTGATCTTTACAGTTATTTTAATTTGAAGTGTTCAACTTTGCTTTGATAATGGCAAGTGATTGAAAAATTATTAAATCTAAACCAATGAAAAAACTTTTGCTGCTAGCCGTATTGACCATCATCAGTCTGATGAAATTATCATCTCAATGTAACATCAGAGACATCTCGCTGGAAGTTGCAGATTGCAATGGTGATGATGTCGTTGCGGTCTTGCTCAATTTCATTGCTGATGAGGTGAGCGATTCATTTACAGTAGTCGGTAATGGTATCAATTATGGGACATATGCATACTCTGATCTTCCTATCGATCTAGGAAATCTTGAAGCTAATTGTGATACACAATATGAATTCATTGTAAAAGACAAGGCCAATCCAGATTGCTCCGGTGTCATAGATCATGGGAAGATCTGTTGTGAAGAAGAATGCAACATTGAAATTGTGGATTTTGAAGCAGGAAGGTGCGATGAAGATGGGATAACCGTAAGTTTTGATATTGAAAAAACGGGGACTGCAGGTTTGGGTTTCGATGTTTTTGCCGGAGATGAGTTTGTAGGTTTCTATAAATATAATGAATTACCAATAAGAATAAAAGATTTCCCATCCACAGGTACGGCAACGGAAAAGATCACTGTGTGTGAAAATGACCGCCCTGATTGTTGTGACACCCTGGTATTTGAATCCACTTGTGGATGTGGAATTTTTGATATAGATGTGGATATTGTGGAATGTGACGATGCGGATATGAGCTTCTATGCCAAGATTGATTTCGATCCTCAGATGACTTCTGATTCATTTTTGCTGGGAGGTAATAACACTACCTATGGTTTATATGCATATGCTGATCTTCCTATCGCAGTAGGGCCACTCCCTTTCAGTGAAACCATTGAATATGAGTTCCTTATCATAGATAAATCATCATCATTTTGTTTTAACTTTTATGACGTGGGAAAAGTAAAGAGTTGTGCAGAAGCACCTTGTGATATAGATGATGTATCTATTTCTTTCCCTGAAGACTGTACCCCAAATGGTATCATATATGGTGTACTTGATTTCAATTACTCTGGAAGTGTCTCTGACTCATTCACTGTGAAGGGCAATGGAAATCACTATGGAACTTTTGCTTATGGTGAAGATTCCTATGAAATCGGGCCTATTCCCGGAGATTGCAAGACATATCTTGAATTTGAAGTGAGGGATAAATCAGATGAAGGATGCAGTGACTATGTTGAACTGGATGAGCCCATCTGTTGTCCCGGTACCTGTAGCATTACTGACTTAAGGATAGATATGGATGAGTGTGATGATACAGGATCTTTTTACGTAGATCTGTTATTCAATTATGAAGGAAGTGTTTCTGATTCATTCTATGTAAAAGGAAATGGTGTTGTTTATGGGACATTTGCCTATGGGGAGCCGTCATATCGGATAGGCCCTCTTGATGGTGATTGTAAGACCATTTATGAATTCATCATAAGAGATGTTCAATCACCCGATTGCCTGGCCGATGTCTCACTTGAAGAACCGGTATGTTGTGGAGACCGATGTGGAATTGATGATGTCCATGTCGAAGCAGGAGAATGTGATGAGGAAGGAATGTTTTATGTGGATGTTGATTTCAAAACAATAGGATCTGTATCAGACTCCTTTTCTATAGTAGGCAATGGCAGAGATTATGGTACATATGCTTATGGAGAGACATTTTACAGGGTCGGACCATTGGAAGGTGATTGTGATACCAAATATGAATTTATCGTTAAAGACCAGGCCAATCCGGATTGTTCTGACTTTTCAGGACTTGATGAACCCATATGTTGTGGAAGTAGTTGTTTCCTTGAAGAAATAGGTCTTGACTTTGATTGTGAGGCAGGAAACAAACTGATCATTGAATTAGGAACCAATAATAACAGGCAAGCAGACAGTATCATCATTGTTGTTAATAATGAAATGGTTGATACAGTAGGTAAGGAAGATTTTCCTTACTTCTATCTATTCGATGAAGTTCCTGAAACTGTTCTTGTTGAACTGATAGACTTGAATGATCCTTTATGCATTATTGAAAAAGATATAGAAATCAATTGTGAGACCGATTGTGAAATAGGTGATCTGGATATTGATTTTATAGAATGTGATGAATCTAATAAGCCATTCTTCAGATTGAACTTTGACCACAATAGAAATGACAACGAGGTTTTCAAGCTTGAAGTTGATGAAACCATCATCGGATATTTTAATTACAAAGATTTACCTCTTGATGTAGGTCCCATTGATCAAGCTGAAGAAGATTATTTTTTCGTTGTGCGGGATTCAATTGAAACATCATGTGTCAATCGCAAAATGATTGAACCTGTTACCTGTTCTTCAGCTACAGATGACATGGAAGAATATGGTCTAAGGATTTATACCCTTCCTGGTCAATTAATGTTGATTAATGAAGATTATAAAGATGTCGATCTTCAGATCATTTCCATTGCAGGAATCAGAACCTTCCAGGGATCAATAGGCAATGCAGTTGAGATCAACACCAGTTTATGGTACCCAGGAATTTACATTGCTCGCATCAAGGTTGATCGCAAGATCTTTACGAGAAAAGTACTTATTCGCTAATGATCCATTTGATATAAATCTCTTACATTTATATCAAACAATAAATGCATGAGGATACTATTCATATTTTGCCTGATGATAGCAGGCCAAAGCCTTGATGCCCAGGTAAAAACTGCACCTGAAGGATATCAATACTTTGAAATGCCATCGGGTGATTCAACCATCGTGATGAAACAATATTTTTTATGTTTTCTAAAGTCTGGTGACAAACGCAACCAGGATGAAAAGGAATCAGCTATGATTCAGGAACAACACCTGGCCCATCTGGCAAGGATGCATGAGGAAGGCCATGCTTGTGTAGCCGGTCCCCTGGGACATGATGGAGACCTCAGAGGAATTGTAATTTATAAGACGTCCACTCAAGCAGTAGCAGATAGCCTGGCAAGAATGGATCCTGCTGTCATAGCAGGTCGATTAAAAGTAGAAGTTTATCCATGGTGGGCTATGAAAGGTGCGGTGCTGAATTAAGATTATTGAAATAAAGCCAGATGGTATTCTAATTAGTTTGGGCACTTCACCTGAAATGCCAATAATTGACCTGAATCTTCCACTAC
This sequence comes from Saprospiraceae bacterium, assembly GCA_013002995.1. GTDB lineage: Bacteria > Bacteroidota > Bacteroidia > Chitinophagales > Saprospiraceae > JABDLO01. Next base: position 16,117 of record JABDLO010000498.1, read on the forward strand.
CAGTTTGTAACATCTATTGGAAGGAGAGGTAAAAATGATACCACTCCCGGATGATAATAATGCCAAATCATCAGCTGGTAAATAGATTGCGGGTGTAGGTGCCTGTGCATTTTCCGTAAGGATCACATTGCCATTATCATCAACATATACTCTGTAATAATCAGAAGAAGATGTTTTAAAATATAGATGACTTCCGATTTCTTTCAGGAACAGATTTCCGTTATTTATGCCTGTTCCATGTAAAGATTGATTGTGTGGCAGTATAGACCATACACCATCATCAGGGTATGCAAGAAAACAACTATCACCTAAGCTTGTCAGCATTACTTTTCCCTCAGGATCATTGATGACATAACTTCCAACGTCAATGTTGACATTGGATGATTCCACCGATTGGTCTGTTAAGGCAATAAATCCGGAACCTGCCATGGTGGTACTGAGCATATAATCAGAAAAGGGCCCTTGATACTGTTCTATGAGATAAATTCCCAATATCTCATCATCATTTACACTTTGAGACAAGGGTGTCTCGGATTTTATAATATTCAGGTTACTTAATACCCCGGACCAAATATTCATTTCATTATAAGTAAAATAGAGCTTCAATTTATAATATGCGTTTTCATTTTCAGTTTCTATCAGATAATTCTTATGGCTGTAATGATGAATCGATCCGGGAAGGTTGTTCCACCCATTTCCTGAATTGGTTATGGATAAATTCATACAGTTAATGTCTTCACTCCCAAGATTTTCCACAGAAGCTATGATCTTACCATTTTCAGAATAAAATTGACTGGTTTCTCCAGCCTTCACAGCAGTATAATGCTTAGAGGTAACTTGTGTTTCCCAAACTGGAGCTCCCACCTTTCTCAACCTCACCTGGGGATTACGGTCCTGATTGTAAAAGAAA
>JABDLO010000530.1 GCA_013002995.1 Saprospiraceae bacterium
AGTCATGGATGGTAGGGATATTACCTCTGTTGTCTTTCCTAAAGCAGAATTGAAAATTTTTGTTACAGCTGATGTTGATACAAGAGTTCAAAGGCGATACGATGAACTACTTAGCAAAGGGAAAAACGTTAAACGGGAAGAAGTTGCAGAAAACTTAAAACATAGAGACCAAATTGATACTTCAAGAGATCATAGTCCGTTGATAAGAGTAAAAGATGCTTTCTTACTTGACAACACTTACCTTAACCGGAAACAGCAGTTAGAGGTAGCGTTGAGGTACTTTGATCATATTGTTTCAGAGAAGTAAAATGAGAAAGTAAAAGTCAATGATTAATATGTATATTAGTTATAATTTTTTAATTCACATATATAAAATGTTATGGGAAAATTTGAAGTGTTCACAAGCCCTAAGGATAAGAAGCATTATTTCAGGCTTAAAGCAGGAAATGGACAAGTCATTTTGACGAGTCAGGGTTATTCAAGTAAATCTGGTTGTGAAAATGGTATAAATTCAGTTAAGACCAATTGTGGCAATGATGATCTCTATGAAAAGAAGGAAGCTAAAAATGGAAAATGGCACTTTAACCTTCTCGCTAAAAACAAACAAATCATAGGAAGCAGTCAGATGTACAAAGGTCTATCCGGTATGAATAATGGAATCAAGTCCGTTCAGAAAAATGCTCCTGATGCTGCTGTTGTGGTGGTAGAATAAGATTAATAGTCAGATGATGCTTCCTCCTGGTGATGAAGTATCATCTGATGATTGTTAAGGATCCGGTCTCAGTAACATTTTCCCCTGTTTCGTTTAGATATTCGATGACGTAAACATATACACCTTCTGGCACATTCTTGCCATCCATCTTCCCGTCCCAGTGCTGATCTGTATCTTCAACCAGCATGTTATCCCTTCCATAAACCATATTACCCCATCTATTGAAAACTCTTACCTTGTCAATATTTAATCCATTGATTGAAGATCCGATGGTCCATTTATCATTATTCCCATCCTCATTAGGGCTAAAAACATTTGGTATATATAGGCTTACTACTTGAAGAAGAGTCAATTCCCAACAATTCATAAATGAACAACTTCCATTATAATATATCTCAAGACATATACTTTGAGATAACCTCGGAATAAAATCAATTCTCTCACAATCTGAATACATCACTGTGTTGCACAGATCCCCATCTACCGTGCCATAAATGACCATGGAATCCAAAAAGAACTCATCATCTGTGTTACTGGTTAGATCAACGCTCAGTGTTTGACCCTCATTTATAATCGCCGGAAAATCAAGAGAAAATTCATAGGTCTGCGGTCCATTAACTGCTATTGCTTCTGCAGATTCACATCCCGTACTATTAATGGCCTGTACCAATGGAACCTCGAAGTTAACAACCATTGTATCTACAGCGACCAAATCACCGTTCAAGTAATACTCAAATGGTGCCTGTGATGGTGGCGGGTCTACGATTATCCAGGCTTGATCCTGGGCATTACAAAACGGATATAAGACTTCATAGGTCCAGACCGGTAATTCTGACACATTAATTTCTAATGAATCAATGTAAACACAACCATTATAATTAACAGTTGCAATTACCTTATTAAGACCCGCTTCAGCTATTAAGGGATTAAACAGTCCAAATTCATCGACGGCTTCACTCCCACTCCATGATACATCCAAATCATTTATACTACTGAATACATCAATTGTGATAGGCTCTGACCGATTGGCACATACATCATCTTCTGTGGTAGCAATACTAAAGCCGATATCTTCACATGAAGCAACACAAGATTCCAACACAAAATCCGAATGTGTACAATCCAGAGCACCAAGGCTTCTCACTTCTATACTTACCATATCTCCTTCAGATAACCCATCCAATTCAATAAAAGTCTCATCGGTTATGATTGTTTCAGTGGAGGTTACAATTTCATAATTAACGGCATCAGCAATATCGTCCCAATCAAATATGATTCTACTATCGCTGGCAATACAGCTTACCACCGGTGGTTCAAGACGAGGGACAATATTTACAATTTGAGTTATATCAGGGGCGACACAATCGCCGTCGTTTAAGGACAAGAGTATGGTTTTTTCACCAATTCTATTGAAGGTAATCATGTGTGGACCGGGACCATTCAGATCGTTATTGGAAATGATCTCACCATCACTGAAATCCCAGATATGAGTCCAGGCGGCGTTACCATCAGAAGATACAATAATGGTATCTCCTTCACAACTTGCAGTCTCAACCATTATTGTAGCGGCAGGTATGGTAAGAATAGATATAGTCTCACAAGAAGGGTCACTTGTGCCACAAGAATTGGTTACAGAAACACAAATTTCACCTCCTGAGGATGTTCCCCAATCAATGATCAGGGAATCAACATTATTATCAACTACCGATGCCACATCAGTTGGATAGGTCCAGTTGTATGTCACTCCTGATTCAGTAAGTCTATTTACATGGTAAATCACTGAAGTTCTGTCTTCACACGGCTCAATCAACCAATTTATTCTTGCAGGTGGTGAAGGTCTTAAATTATTCAGATCGACCATCTCTGAATCAAAAACAAATAAACATTCCACACCATCAACAAAAACCACTATCTCAGCCATATAGATTCCTGATTGTGAAACACCGATTTCATAGATTTCTTCATCAGGAGCAGTTATCATAATGCCCATAGGATCAAACCATCGAACATACATACTATCAATTACCACTGGTTGCTGATTGGTGACAACAGCCTCAAGAATGGCATTTCCATTCTCACATCGCTGTATTATAACATCAGCCTCAACAACAATTTCTTCTATTGTTAACCTCACCAGGCTATCACATCCTTCCACACTCCTGTCATCTAATGAAAGATTTACTCCGATCACTGGTGTATTGTAGTCTGTGCCTTCATAGGTTACAGGAAAGTCCCCTTCACAAGTGTAAATGGTGATATCCTCTCTACTAGAGGGTTCAATCACATTTATATTAATTGATTGTACATAAATACATCCTTCAGCTGTGGTTATTGTGTCTCTGTTTTCTCCTGGGAAGAAGGTTGTATTACCTTGCCATCCTGGTATCCCATCACCATTTGGATCTTCAAGATCCGGTCCATTATAATTATTCAAGTCTTCAAGACAAATACTCACATCTGTGAAAACTTCGTCAGCAAGGATATCTGTAGTTACGGTTATACAATTGTCAGACTCTATATCACAACCATTGGTTACTGTCACACATACTTCATATGTTCCTGACTCCGGGAAGGTCCATAATGCGATTGAATCCTGGGTTTCAGGGTGCATTCCAGTGGGATAAAGTGAGGTAGGTGGATCAATGGTGTATTCATAGGTTACATCTTCCTGGCTTAAGCCACGGACAACAGTTGAGATAGTACCTCCAGAACATAAAGTTTCTCCTACTGTATATTCGTCAGAAGTGTATGTAAATGGAGGTAAAGGGAAGGGTTGTTCACCCTCAAGCACATCAATAGTGTACATGCATTCACTACCTTGATAACCATCAATGAAGAAATAATAAACTTGTCCTAAAACAAAACCAGGTCCACCTATTTCAAAGGGCGATTCCTGAGCTTCACTCTCACAATAGAGTTTTTCAATTCCTTCACAATCACCATAAATCCCTGCCTGTACACCATCCTCATCCTGACCTCCACTACAACTAAAAGGTGTTACCATTAGTCTGATGGTTTCTGATCCTGCAATAAAAGCGAACCATGACATATTATTAGGTTGTCCTCCATTCATTGAATCACATAACGGAGATGGCTGTCCATCCTGTGATGCCATTGCATCAAAAGGAGGCATGGTTGCTGTATATCCATCTAAACAATCTAACTCACAAAGAAGTGGGGCACCATTTGGCAGATTAGGGTCACAGAAAAGCCCGGCAGGTGGATTGGGCGTAGTGCATTGAGATCCCAGATAGATCGGAATCAAGATGAGGTATATGAGCCATACTATCTTCCTTACTTCCATGCGATCAACATTGACACCTTCCTTAGATATATTACAACGGAGAAGTATACCTTTCTACCTTTTAATTAATAATTATGCTAATTGCAAATGTAATTAAATAGAGAGGATATGTTATAAAAAATCGTAATATATTAACGGATTACAGTGAGATCAGCGTGGTGTATGAGTGTTTCCCCATTATCAAGAATAAATTCAGCAACCAGTGGATAAACTCCGGGAAGGGCAGGTTTATCAAGAAACGTCCCATCCCATCCGATATTTTCATCTCCTGGACCGAAGTCCTCAGCATGAAACATTCTATTTCCCCACCGATCAAATATGCTCAAAAAGTTAATATGTTTTATTCCTTTGGTCTGAGCTATGAAGAATACATCGTTACCGGATGTAGAAGTAGGTCTGATCACATTGGGCAATTGAATATTAATAGAGGTAGGCACTGTGATAAGTACTTCATCAGTGACTGAACATCCATTGACATCAATCAACTCCACTTCATAAAGCGTGGACTTAATGGGTTGAATGGTCTGAAATAGACACTTTGTACAGATAAGTGCTGAAGTATCACTCCATATGATCTGATCAACAGAATCCGGGGGTACATTGGTATTGATGATCAAGTCAGTAGTGCTTCCCAGGTCTACTGTGCGGTCTTCTCCCACATCAATAGATATATCTCTTGGCGGAAACAGTGTCACTTCTTTAGATAATTCACACCCCAAGCTATCTCTTGCAATAATGGAGTAAGTACCGGGGTCCAGAAATTGAAATTCATCCTTTAGATTAAATGGGCCACCCTCAAAAGAGAATAACAACTGCCCATATCCTCCTACTTTCTCTGAAAATGAGATCTGGCCATTTTGAAATCCTATGCAGGATGGATTTTGAGATAAAAGAATAAAATCATCAAATTCTTGTTCTGTTCTGACAACAGTAATTGTAGTATCTGCAGAGCATTTATTGGTATTGTCAATAACTTCAAGAGTGTAACTACCCGGCGATCCTATTAAAGGTCGCGGAGAATTTTCTCCTGTTATGATTGTTCCATCAGCAGTAGTCCAGTTATAGCTAATTGCATGCACTCCACTGGAATTCGAACCATCAAGATTAATTTCAGTAACTGTGCATTGCAAAATTCCAGCTTGTTGAGCAACAGGTGTAGGGATGTACCGGTCGATAGCCACATGGACACTCTGTGTATCAATACAAAGGTTATTTCCCTGTACTATCATAAAGTACGTTCCGGAATCAGCAACCTCAACAGAAGGCTCAGCAGAGGTAAATCCATTGGGACCCTGCCATTGAAATGAAAGGTCATCATTGACTGACTCAGCAATAATATTTCCCATTGATTCTTGACAGTTAATATCAGTTGATGCCACCAAGAAATCAGGAAGCCTCGTATCTACTACCACACGAGTTGTATCCAATGATCTACAACCATTTGGCCCGGTTGCATATACCGTATATTTTCCTGTTGTATCAATAAATGGTCGCTGCTCATCACTAAAAAAACCATCTCCAAACCAAATGAATTCCGCATCTATGATATCGCTTGTGACTTCAAGATTTACACCACTGCTATCACATAATAAATATGAAATGGAATCAAGGATGATCCTCGGAGCTTGGGTGTCAGATATCAATTCAACTTCATCTGAAGATGAACAGCCATTACTTCTTGAAGTCACTTCAATGGTGTAGGTTCCTGCTGTTACTGCAATTGGGTCTTTTTCATCTGATGTAAAATTATTAGGTCCTGACCATGAATAAATGGCATCAGAAATATTGGTTAATACATCCAGGGTCGCTTTACTGGCAATACAGGTTATGTCTTCTGCCATCCCCTGAACTGCAGGATGGATTGTATCCAAAGCAACAAAAATTGTATCCACAGAACTACATCCATTTACTCCTCGCGTCTGAAAAATATACCTTCCTCCATGGTTTACTGAAGGATCAGGAGTTGTAGACACAAACCCATTGGGGCCTATCCAGTTATATTCGGATAATGATGACATGGAATTGGCTGAGATGGTAACCTGAGGTGTGGCACAGGTGATTGTATCGCTCACTTCTAATACAAATTCTGGAGGAATTGTATCCTTTAATATCTCAAATGTTACCAGGGTATCACAACCATTTATGCCTGTTGCCATAATCTCGTATACACCTGCTACATCAGTATTAAATTCAGTAATATCTTGCTGGATATCGACTGGAGCTGTCCAAAATATATTTTCTGTCAATGGTCCTGCCTGAACTTCGATTTTAGAAAAAATGATATTACAATCTATATCGTTATAGTCAACCGTTATATCCGGATAATCAATTTCAGTATTAACAACAACAGAAGTGCTGGTAACACAACCTGCTGTGTCTATTGCTTCAAGAATCCAAACCCCCGGACTTTCCACATCAAGTATAAGTCCCCCAGGAATCACAATATCTGGTCCATACCATGTGATGCTGATATCATTTTCACTAGAGGTGCCACTTAAAGTTACAATAGGATCCGGACAAGTGAGAAAGCCATCATTAACAAGTGTTAATGTAGGTGCTATGGTATCATAACCCACCATCAGAAAATCACTGTTTACACAACCATTAGGTCCTGTAACAGTAACATTGTAAGTTCCAGCTTCTAGAACCTGGGGTCTTACTTCAGTAGAAATGAAACCATCCGGGCCAGTCCAATCATAAGTAGATGGATTCATGTCAACTCCCACACTAATAGCAACTATATCAGAAGCACAAGTTATAAATGAGTTCCTGGGGGTGATCACCGGAACATTGAAGTTTTCTCTTACCTCGATAGAATCTGAATTCTGACATCCATTTACTCCCACAAAATCAACTTTGTAAGTCCCAGGTACATCTGTAAATGGTTCCTTGATTGTTCTATTGAATCCTGAAGGGCCAGTCCATGTATATGATCTAATGGGTATTGAATTTATCAATGCCAATCTCACAGAATCATTGTTACAATCAATTTCCAGTGATGATAAATTGACCAGAGGGGTGATGGTATCAATTTTTACTTCATGAATGTAATCTGAGAAACAGCCACTCTGATCTGTAACCCTGATCCTATACATTCCTGCTTCTCCGGTAAGTGGAATTTGATCAGTAATGGTTGTACCAGAATCACTCACGTAGGTAAATTGAAGATCTGTAGTATCTGATGGCAATATCAATTGAAGCGGTTCATCACAATCTATTGTATCTGAAGAAAAATCAACATCCGGAACATCTATTCCTGGCAATAAATTAAGAGATCCACTTCTTGGACATCCATTAGAACCCATAACTGTCACAGTATAAGTTCCTAAATATCCTGCTGTAGGATTTGCTGCAAAAGACTGATAATCTCCTGGCCCCTGCCAAGAAAAAGTTGGATCATTGGCATCTGTAATTACTGAAAGGTTGGTTGAGCCGGCATCACTGCACTCAATTAAAATATCATTAGCTATTAGTGAGGGAAGTCTCTCATCCCTTTCAACATTTATATCAATTGAAGATTGACACTGTTGGTCTGTTGTAACCACCACTGTATACAGACCGTCCTGATCAATAAGTGGCATGGCTATATCACTTGTAAAACTATTAGGGCCAGACCATTGATATGTTACAGAAGTAATTGATGACATTACCCCAATATTTACCTGGGGATTGGCACAATCCAGAGTATCCGTTGATGTAGTGAGCACAGGAAATTGTCGGGTATCATCGATGATGACGTTCCACGTTTCAGTGCATCCATTATCACTATTTATATTTATTGTATAAACTCCCCCTTCACTAACAAGAGGATCAAGTTCTGAAGATGTAAATCCACTTGGTCCCGTCCATTGATATGATAAACCGGAATCATCAGCAATAGTTACTCCAGTATTAATGGAAGGATTTACACACGTAATATCATTAGGATTGATCATCGGGTCAATGATATCAAATCCGTCCACTATCTGAACACTATCAAATGAAGTACATCCATCCACAGAAGTTACTGTTACGAGGTAAGTACCGGGGTCAGATACAACAATATTATCACCTACTCTGCTAAAAGCTGAAGGTCCATCCCACCTTACAAAAGTCAATGGCTGGCTTGATGTCATATCAATCAAGGAAGATTGATTATTACAATCAAGGACATTGTGATTAAAATCCAATTCAATAAATGATTCATCGGCAACGACTTGAATACTTGCTGTATCTTTGCAGTTGTTGCTTTCAATTTCTAAATTATAAGTCCCAACCTGACTTACCTGAACAGTTGTTCCGTTAGTATCACTTCTTATCAGTCCATCACTTGTAAACCATCGATAGTTAATTACATCATCAGCTGTACTCATACTTCCATCAAGCATAACAGTATTTCCGAGACAGGTCAATGAATCTATCTGTGGATCGATTTCAGCATTGATGTTGAATACATCAAGCTCAAGAATGGTCATAGTATCACACATAGGGCCGCTATATCCGACAATGTATGTACCTGGTTCAGTATATGATTGACCATCGATATCTATCGAGGACCCGAGACATATAAATTCAGAAAGTAAGATGGTATCCTGAACATCCTTTATCTGCACTGTAATACAAGATGGTGTAAGAGCAGCACAGGCAAGGTTATTTTCCAGTATCAATTCATATTCACTTTTAGTAGTTACCCCATTAATGGAAGGGAGAGAGTTTGCTTGTAAACTACTTACTGACAATCCGCATACTTCATAAGTCCCGGGAGCAGAAGTCCTTAAGTCTATGGAATCAACAATAGATGAAACATTGTCATTGAGGACTATATACTTATACACGTAATCTTCAAGTGATGGTTCCGGACCACTGTATTCAACATTAGGAAAAATCCTTAATTCCTCCTGACCTTCACAGTAATCTAAGGAAGATATACTGAAGTCTCCGGCATCAGCGACACATGAAGAGCAATCAATCCCACTAGGATCACAAAAAATAATATTCATATCCTCTATAATACCTGAACCAAATTCAACCGCATCAATTATCTTGATGGTCCAAAGTCCATTGACCGGTCCTGAATTCAAATCCTCCAGACAGCCGACAGCAGGATAATAGCTTCCTGTATATTCTGTAAATGCAAACCAATTATTTATGTTATACCAGACAGGAAGAATCCCTGCATCTGGATTAGGAGAGAACCCACATGGGATAAAGCTTACATCCCAGGTAATGAATTGTGTATTAGGTGAAGTCTGAAGTGAAGGACCTATCAACTGCACTTCCTGTCCTGATGGTGATACAAGGATAATGGATACATCACCTAAAAAGTCATGTGAAAATTCAATATTAAATCCACATACACCATTGAGACTAAGGTCATCAAGCTGTGCCCCCTCTATAACAAAACTAACCAATGTTGTATCCTTATCGGTTATAGGTACCTGTGACGGTATAGAACATTGAGCCCCTAATTCATTCAAAAAGAGGCAACAAACCAACAGAATCCACGTGGTAGTTAGGGTTCTCAAAAATTGTAAATATTATGTGTCTAACTAAGCTCGGTAAATATAATATTATTACTTACTGGCTATTACAAGCGAGCAGTCAAAATAACATGATCTTGCATAAATAATGACATTTTCAAATAGAAAATTGCTGCCTGAAAGTAAGTAATTCTATTGAGTTATTACTCATTTCAATTTTTACATTCCTTATTTATTTGACTACAACTAGTTTTCGGAATAGGACTTGACTGTCACTGGTTATTTTTATAAGGTATGTAGCTGCAGGAAGGTCTGACACATTGAGATTAACCTTGGATCGATCCATAATAATTGAGTAATCATCTAATTTATATCCATTGATATTTATTAGGTCAACATTAATAGCTTGATTTCCAACATATTCAATAGTAACTATGTCCGATACGGGATTAGGATATATATTTAAATTATCAGAAATGTTTTCACTAATGGAAGATGTCAACACTTCAATCCTGATCATTGAAGTGTCTACTCCACATTGATTTTCAGCACTAAATACAACATCATAAACTCCATCCTCTTGATAAGTATGTTCAATACTCATACCTTCCAGAATTGTTCCATCTCCCATATCCCACTTCTTAATGTATTCACCCACAACTGTGGCTTGAGCAATAATCTGATTGGATTCAACCTCATATTCAAATGCAGCATCAATTAATCCAATTACATTGATGAAATTGGCTGCGATAACGCTATCTACACCATATTCATTTTTCACCAATAGTTTCAGATCATATACACCTTCAACATTGAGATTTATTTCAGGTCTTAATCCTTCCGCGGTAAGAACTGTATCAGTATTAGAAATCGTCCATTGATATTCATCACCTTCTCTTATCTCTCGCTCAGGAAATACCAGATTTTCTCCAGTGCATATTTCGATGGCTTCCATTCCTAAAATAGCCGTCGGAAAAACATCAATTTCTGTATTGATTATTTCAGAAGAAATTCCGCACTCATTTTCTGACATCAAAGTAATACTGACCATACCATTTTTAGAAGCAGCATATTCAATTGAATTACCAGGTATGGTATCATTACCAAGCACAAATGAAGAAGAAATGACTTCTTCCGTAAGATTATTAATGATGATTAAGTTACCGTCCAATGTCACCTCTGATTCCAATTCTGGCGGACCACCAATATGGACAAAATCGTTCTTAACCAAGGTGTCAGAACCTTCAACTCCAGTTACGATCAATTGGACATCGTAAATACCGTGATTTGGATAATTAACCAAAGGGTTTGGTTCATTACTTACCTCAGGTATTCCTCCTTCAAACATCCATTGGAACTCCATTGAATTGCTTGAAGCCTCCTCATTATATTGAAGACTTCCTCCGTTACATATTTCATTCTGTTCTACACTAAAATCTGCAGATGGAAGTGTATTAACAACTATCGATTGAGAAGAGGTGGTAATACCACAAGTATTTTGAACCTGCAGCTCTACTGTATAAGTCCCCTCTGTGGTATAAGTATGTTCAGTCATTTTACCTATTGCAGAAGTTCCGTCTCCAAAATTCCATTTGTACTGCTCCGCTTCAGTGATTGAAGCATTAAAGTTTACAGATAGCATATCTTTAGAATATGAAAAATCTGCTGAGACAGTATCTATCACCGTTATAACTCCATCTAAATACATTGTATCAGATCCAGCTGGATTTATAGCTACCAGCATAATGCTGTAATCACCAGCCTGGTTATAAGTAAACAAAGGATCTGAATCTACATTTGATTCTACTTCTGCACCTTCAGATAACCAGCTGTAAGAAACTGTATTATCACTACTTCCATTGACGACCTGAACTTCAAGTGGTGCACAACCAGAAGAAGTATTAATTGTAAATTCAGCTTCAGGTAAAGTAAAGAGATTCACTTTTAAACTGCTTGAATCGGTACCACACGCATTCATTACCGAATGGGTAACATCATAGATGCCTTCTTCTGTATATGTATAAACAGGTGAAAATGCTTCACTATCATTTCCATCCCCGAATTTCCAGAAATGAATTCCATCATTAGAATTATTTGCAAAAATAACCTGTAAACCGTCATTGGTAAATCCAATATCGGAATGAACACCTCCAAAAACCCGGACACCTTCATTTATGGTGTAAGAATCTGAACCGGTATCATTTGAGACAGTCAAGGTAATATTGTAAGTTCCTGAAACATCATAAGTAAATGTAGGAGAGGCACTGAATTGATCTGAGATCGAAGCACCGTCACTTGACCACATATAGGATAAATTTCCTCCCTGTGAAAGATTAGTAATGGTCACCTCTGTAGCTGCACAGACTTCATTTTCATTAATTTCAAACAAAGCTACTGGGGGTAATAATACTTCAATAGTATCTGACTTCACATCAATGCCACAAGGTCCATTCACTTCTAATGATAAAATATAAGTGCCATCTTGTTCATAAGTGTGGGTAGGTTCACCTAGAGCGGAAATAGTTCCATCTCCAAAATCCCATGAATATTCTGTTGCATTAACAGAAGCATTCTGCACAGTTAGACTTCCACCTTCAAGAATGTAATTAAAATCAGCCTGAGTTGTCATTAACACTTCAATAGCTTCGGAAGAAAGTTCTACATCACTTCCTTCTGAATTAGTTACAGTCAGACTTACGTCAAATATTCCGGCATCATTGTACTGAACCATTGGATTGGCATCTGTAGATGTTGCTGGAACACCCCCTTCAAATTCCCACAAAAAAGATTCAACGTTTTCAGAAGAAGCATTCAGAAACTGAACCGAACCACCTTCGCAAATATTAGCGGAACCATCGATTTCAATACCTGCAATTGGGAGGAATACGATTGTGATATCCATAGATTTTATATCCAGACTACATTCATTCTCTGCACTCAGGGAAATAGTATACGTTCCGGCTTCTTGAAAAGTATAGACAGGGCTAACCATTGTTGAAGTACCCCCATCCCCAAAATCCCAGGTATAATCCTGGCCGGATGATGATTGATTTTGAAATGTAACCTCACCTCCATTTACAACATAAGTAAAATCAGCTATTACAGTTTCAACAACCTGGATGTAGTCAATGGATTCAGCAACATCAGTTCCAACGTCATTTGTGACACTCAAGGTCACATTGTATTGCCCAGGCAACAAATATTGAACAGTAGGATTTTCAGTTATCGAAGTATCTGGTGTTCCTCCTTCAAAGGTCCAAAGTCTGGAGGAAGGGCTACCAGTAGAGTTATCGAAGTACTCTACCGATTGACCAGTGCAGATATTGGTTTCACTTGAACTAAAAGAAGCTTCAGGATGCCCAACAATAACAATCGTTTTAATGATCTCATCATCACTACAATCATTTGAAGCAATTAATCTGACATTGTAACTTCCAGGTCCATCATAAGATGTTACAGGATTACTGATTGTTGATGATTGATTATTACCAAAGCTCCAAATGAATTCAGTTGCATTTATACTTAAATTATTGAAAGTTACTTCGTTCCCGTCTACTTGAAAATCAAAATCAGCAATTGGAGGGCTCGTGACTGAAATTAATTCATTTAAGAATTCACTATCCTCACCACTAGCATTGCTTACAGTAAGACTTACATCATATTGACCTTGAGTTAGATATTGAACAACCTGGGTTTCCTGAGTAGAAGTAGATGGTGATCCGCCTTCAAATGTCCAAAGCCTTGATGTGGGATTTCCAGAAGATACATCGGTAAATGTGATGGATTCTCCGACACACACGTCTGTTGCACTGTATGTTAAGTTGACTACAGGAAGTGTTCCTACCACAACAACTTTTATTATATCATCATTGCCACATTCACTGGAAGCAATTAATCTAACATTGTAACTTCCTGGTTCATCATAATTAACTACAGGGTTGTCTACAGTTGATGATTGATTATTTCCAAAACTCCAAATGTAATCGGTTGCATTAAGACTTAAATTTTCAAATATGACCTCATTTCCATTCACTTCAAATGAAAAATCTGCCTCTGGACTCCCTGAAACAGTAATTAAATCATTTAAAGTCCCACTATCTTGACCAATGTCGTTGCTTGCAGTCAGACTTACATTAAATTGACCTGGCGTAATGTATTGAACAACCTGACTTTCCTGGGTTGAGCTAGAAGGTGATCCTCCTTCAAAACCCCAAAGCCAAGAAGTAGGATTACCTGAGGATGCATCTGTAAATGTGATAGATTCTCCGACACAAACATCTGTTGCACTATAGGTGAAATTGACATTGGGAGGGCCTCCCGTAACAACGATTTGGGAAGCTTCATCACTATCACAATTATTAGAAGCAGTAAGGCTTACTGTGAAACTTCCATTTTCGCCATAGTCTATTACAGGATTGGGAAGAGTCGAGGTCTGACCATTTCCGAAGTCCCACATATAATCTGTTGCATCAATGCTATTATTAGTGAATGAAACTTCCTGGCCTGTAACCTGATAAGTGAAGTCGGCTACAGGTTGATCGTAAATAACTACAATATTTGATTTAGTGATATCATCAGAACCTTCATTATTAGTAACTGAAAGTGTTACGTCATAACTTCCACTTTGTGGATAACTTACCACTGGATTTCTTTCAGACGAGGTGGATGGAACACCTCCTTGAAATGTCCAGGACCATGAAGTCGGGTTACCGGTAGAAATATCTGTAAATTCTACCTGGCCTGGGACACATGAAGATGTAATATTGAAACTGAAATTGGCATCAGGTCCTCCGCCACCACCGCCACACGATATAAAACAAGAAGCTGCCCTGGGTGTATAATACCCATTGATAGCATTTACGGATACAGTTGACCATTGAGTGGTATTATTAACAGATGGTGACATAATAAAACCATTTCCACTATCATGAACGGCATTATAATTATGACCCAATTCATGGGATGTTAAAACCCTTAAAGAATTGGTATTGGATGTGAAATGTTCTAAAACATTGTATCGAAAACCACTACATACGACACCGACCCATGCCAATCCAACAGTATTCCCTGACAAATTAAATCCAGTCCAAAGTGAAGCTACATCGTGACTCACCATATTGCCGGGACCCCATGCAGTAAATTCATTCAGCAATTCATCAATATTTGCCGGATTACCTCCCTGCAACCATTCATCACCAGCCATGCTGGTAGAAACTACATTTTGGACAATACTATGACGTAATTCATCATCGAAACTCGTATCATAATCGCCATTCATCAATCCAGTAATACTTATAACGAAGGCTTCTACCTGCGAAACTGAATTATTGAAATCTTTATACATTTCAAAATCACTTGCTACAGCATAATCAACGATAAAACACTCCCCTGCCCTGGTAGTTGTCTTATCTCTCTTAGCTTCAGTATGCTGATGAAAAGCTTTACTACCACATGTGCTTGCAGTAGCTTTTACATTTTCATCTTTATAAATTACAATATTACCAGATGACAATGCACCTCCATATAATGATAAAGGTTCATAATAATACTGTTCTCTTCCGTCATCTATATATGCAAAAAAGTAATCTGGTCCAACAACAGTATATGCTCTGGTTTCAGGACGTCCTGAAATATATCCATCCATAACTGTGATATCAATTCCAGAAGAAGTCACAACAGAATTTCCGTCATAAACTGTTAATATATAATCATCTGCTACTACACTTGTCTTGAAAAGTTCCAAGTGATATTCTCCATTACCTTCAGCTTCAGGTATAATTAAGTTTACATCAGGACTAATGCTATTGATCCTTGCGTTCAAATCCCTTAGATCAATTTCTTCAAGATTATATGAGCTAAAATTATTAGAAAGTCTCTTTTTAACATCAATATCCTGGGCACTAATTCCTATACTAAAAAATACAATAAGAGTACACAACCACACTTTATACATCAGGTATCTAGCTTTTTCTTTATTAATGAAACTAAATGGGAAGGACTTTTTTTTAAACGTGGCATAAAGTTAATGATGTCACTAATGATTCATAAAATTAACCATCAATAATAACAAGTGGAATAAATTTTAATAAATAAATAACATCAAATAAACATTTTCATCTGTTACAATAGGGCAAAGCAACCGTTAATTTAATATGTACAGAATAAAATATTTGTATTCTTGCCATGACAAAGATCGATATTAAAAATATTATTACAATAGTGTAAACCCTACACTTACTCAGGTAAACCACCCAATTTATTAATCAAATGCAATTGAATCCTTTAAAAATGAAGAATTTTTCATCGATAGTAATCATTTTTCTTCTGATTATAATTACTGCAGACTCACTAGACGCTCAACGCCGCCGTAGCCGCAGGAACACAGAAGATACTGAACAGAAGTCTTTTGCTGAAAAGATCAATTATGAAATCAGGATTGGAGCCATAGGATTTGGAGGTGGATTTGCTATGGGAGTAAAGCCATCCATTGGATTCAACATCAATGAATATATAACACTTGGAGGATTAATGCGAGTGGATTATGAATTTGTAAACCAATTTGGATTTGAGGATGTAAGCCTGTTCAGTTATGGTCCCGGAATATTAGGGAGGGGAAAAATCATGAAAAAATACTATGTGCAAGCAGAGTATACGTTTTTCAGCTTTGAAAATATTAATGATACCCGATTCAATAGATCGTTTCTATCTGCCGGAATAGGATTGGTTCAAGGTGGCGATAAATGGAAGTATAATATCGAGTTGATGATCATCCTGGATGATCTATCAAGAGACTACTTTGGAAGAACAGTCGACTTCTGGATCAATTTTAGTAAAAACTTTTAGTTACAAATTCAGCCTGAGCGTAACCATTACATTTCTTTCTGCTTGTGGGTAAAGGAAATTCTCCGTTATCAAGTCACCAAATATGTAACTGTAAGTATATCCATTAGAAGAATATAAACCATTAAGTAGATTTCTCACTTCAATGGTAATCCTTGTGTTATTGATTTTGGGTATAACTGGACTTACATTGATCAACAGATCATGTACTCCGTAAGCTTCCAGTGCACGATTGGGATTGGAAGTGTTATCCAAAAATTGTTCTCCAACAAATTTATATCTGTATTCAAAATCTACCCATCGATTAATAATGTAATCCAATTGTAATCCCATCATTTGATTTGGTGAAAAAGCAATATCAGTATCCTCATGTATGATCTCTCTCACGTCAAAACCAGTTGTATAGTCATAGATCAATTCAGTGAATTCACTTATCTTATTGGTTGAGAAGGTTGCATTTGCCGCAAGGCTTAGCCTTTTAGTGATCTGTGACCCTACATTTAATTCAATTCCCATTCTATGGCTCTTATCCACATTAGATCTCAGAGGGGAGCCCACATCATTTAATGCTCCGGTGAGAATCAATTGATCTGTGTATCTCATATGATATGCTGTAATTTCAGCACCCCATCCTGATTTTTCAATCCGATGTCCCAGCTCAAGATCATATAATCTTTCTGGTCTGGGAAATGCAGCTACCGGACTATCAACATAGTCTGACCTATTGGGTTCTTTATTAGCTACGGCGTACGATGCATACGTATGTTGAGTAGGATCCCACTGATAATAAAGACCCAGCTTAGGGTTGAAGAAAGAAAGACCATCATCAACTTCCAGGGTAACACCATCATTGTCATCTCCTGCCACTTCATAATTGACATTTCTATACTGAGCATCTGCCATCAACGATAGTTTATCTGTTAATGAAGAGGTATATTTCATAAATAACGAATGTTCAGCCTTATCTCCCTTATTGAAATAGTAGTTTCTTCCTTTGTCTATCTCAATAGGAGCTGATACTTCAACCAACCTTCCATAGTGGTCTCCATCATAGCGGGAAGCATGTCCTCCCCATAGCAGTTTAGTATCATCAGAAATTTCATAGGTCCCATTAAAGCTCAATCCATAATAATGATTATCAAGCCAGCGTCTTCTTACAAGATCTGCAGTAGAAGGGTCGGATAATCCATAATCAATTAAATCCTCCTGGATTTTGAATTCCTCAAAAAATCCTTTTCCCCGCACATAAAATAAGCTACCGTTCAGAAGCACCTTGTCACTTAGTCTGTTATTACTGTGAAGTTGTACATGAGTCTGTCCATAATCATCTACCTGGTTTTCGTATAAATAATAATTATAACGTCTGTCACCAACAAAGAGGTTGAGTGAATCAGCAGAATTCTGATAGATACTACCGAGGTTATTATAATAATGTGTCAACAATCCTGATGCATCACCTTTTACCTTGGCCTCCGGGGCTCCCCACCACGATTGATAAGTAACTTCATGACCGGAAAAAACCATCAACCTTAAACTGTTATTTTCTGAAATCCTGGATGCTGAAAGATAGAAACTATTGAGATCAGCAGAAGCCCTGTCGATGTATCCATCAGATTGTATTCTGGAATATCTGGCATCTACATTGTAATGATCACCAATGAGCCCTGAGCCCAGTTTCACAGAAAGTCTCTTGGAATTGAAATCTCCAATCCCTGTAATTACACTAGCATAAGGATTGACACTAGCACCCATAGTAGATAAACTAATACTTCCGCCAAACGCTCCCCCTCCCGGAGTAGATGACCCTACTCCTCGTTGAACCTGAATGCTCTCTGTGGAAGAAAGGAAGTCAGGAAGATTTACCCAAAATACACCCTGGGATTCAGCATCATTGAGCGGAACTCCATTAATAGTTACGTTAACCCTCGTTGCGTCAGATCCTCGAATCCTCAACCCTGTATAACCAATTCCTGTACCCGCATCAGAGGTAACAACAGCTGACGGTGTAAACCTTAAGGCGTAGGGCATATCTTGCCCATTATTAAATTCTGCCAGCTCCTCTTCATCTACTTGTTTGTAAGTGAATGCATCCTGATCTGCAACCCTATTAGCTAGAATTTCTATTTCGTCCAGTCGATATATACTTCCGTTTAATACCAAATCAATATTAAGACCTGTTTCTAACACTTCAACCGGAATGATGGTCGGCTCGTACCCCAGGTAGGTAACTTTAAGGTCATACTTTCCGGGAATAACATCACTTATCTCGTATTGACCATTGTAATCTGAGATGGCTGCATATTGAGTATTAATCAAAAAGACAGACGCAAACTCGATCTTTTCACCATTGGAATTGGTTACCTTACCGCTAATAGTGGTCTGCCCTGTCATTGTGCTATAAATGATCAGGAATAATAATGCAAAAAGACATTTAAGCCCCTTCATAAAACAGGATTTAATAGTACAAAAATCTTAGAGGCAACATCCACTTCAGAGTAGAAGCGTATAGATCCGTATTCTTCCCTTCCCTGAATTACCAGAGCAGGTTCAGAGGGTATGATCTCAGCCTACCGTGTAAGCACCCCTTATACATTTACAGTGCAAATGTACATCTAATTGATGGAATTCACTGCCAATCTCTAATCAATCGTGATAGAAATTCTTTTGCCGCAACGTTTCTTGCTTCTCCTGCTCCTGAAACAACCTTAAATGGTTTACCATAGGCGTTCAAATAATGAAAGTAAATCTCGAATAAACGATCCTGGTCATCAGGGTTTTCCCGCAATGGATCTGGTTGCCAAAAGATATCCGGCTTGCACAATAGATAGATAGATTTTTCTTGACTCAACCAATGTTCCATCATATAAGGAGGAATGGCACCATATTTTTCTTCGTACCAGATGATAGTAGTTAATATATCGGTATCGAATACGATAGTTTCATCTGAATATTGATTCCATTCAATGATCTGCTGCCTGGCAATTCGGTCTAAATCCTCTTTTACATAAGGTCTGTCGAGTCCTGTAATATATATACGAGCATATTCAGGAATTAATATTAAGCCTAATTCAGAAGTAAGGAATTCTGAAAGGCTTGTTTTGCCGCAAGATTCGGGGCCGGTAACTATCCATCGCATATCTATTCCAATCACATTATTTGATGACAAGTTCATCTTTCCTCAATTAATATTGTTATAAAGCATGGCGTCAGATTTAAAAAATGATTAATATTGGGCATGCATGACATTGAACCATATTACGGTTGGCGGGAAAGATATGATCCATCTGAAGACGAAGATTCTCCTTTCTTCGGGCGGGAGCATAGTGAGTTCATGTTTACGGAAAAGATATACAATTATTACATCCACCCTCAGTGGGATTATTTCGGATCAGACACCTTGTATATGAAGCTGCTGTTTGCAGATTATGATGATAGGTATGCCATAATTGAACTCATAGGAGAATGGAACGACTGCCTACATAATGATGTGATGTTTTTGAAAAGAAATGTTATCGACCCATTGATGAAAAAGGACATCAACAGATTTGTGATCATTATGGAAAATGTCCTAAATTTTCATGGAGATGATGATTGTTATTATGAGGAATGGGCGGAAGATGTAAGTGACGAACGTGGCTGGGTGTGTTGTATCAATATGCACGAACATGTTAAGGTAGAAATGGAATCTACAGGAATCCAGTATTATGTCAATCTCGGAGGTGTTTATGACCACATCGCCTGGAGAGGAAAAGAAGCACATCTTCTAATATACCAGCTGGAAAATGTGATGAACGCACAGGTCAAGCAACTCAGATATTAGATCATGCATAAATCAGGATATGTTAACATAGTGGGGTATCCCAATGTAGGGAAGTCAACATTAATGAATGCCCTCATGGGAGATCGATTGTCCATCATCACCAGCAAGCCTCAGACTACCCGACATCGCATATTGGGTATTCTCAACGAAGAAAATTATCAGATCATCTTTTCCGACACACCAGGAGTCATTGATGATCCTTCTTATTCTATGCAGGAAGCTATGAACAGGATGGCATTCTCTGTATTTGAAGATGCAGACATTCTGATCTTACTCACTGATCCTTACGATAAATACAGTGGAGAGGAACGCATTTTTCATTACTTAAAAAAAAGAGATTTCCCAGTATTTCTTGTTATAAATAAAATGGACCTGGTCAGTGAAGAAAGAATGGAGTCTGTCCTAGAGCATTGGAATAACATCTTTAAAGCGGATAAGGTATTTACCATTTCAGCACAAGATAAAATGGGCTTAGAGGATCTGATCAAAGCCATTACAGATCATTTACCTGAAGGCCCTGCATATTACCCTAAAGATCAGCTTTCTGACCGCAACTATAGATTTTTTGTGAGTGAAATTATTCGGGAGAAAATATTACAACAGTTTAAACAGGAAGTACCCTATAGTTGTGAGGTAGTAGTGGATGAGTATGATGAGAACGAAGAGAAAATCACTCGGATCCATGCCAGCATTTATGTTGATAGAAAATCTCAAAAATCAATTCTCATAGGTAAAGGCGGTTCAGCCATAAAGAAACTGGGGATCGCCTCACGGGAATCAATTGAAGCATTCATTGACAACAAAGTATTCCTCGAACTTCAAGTAAAAGTAAAGGATAATTGGAGGGATGATGATCGAATGTTGAAACATTTCGGTTACAAGCATTGATATAGCTGTATATTTGCCGCTGAAAATTAAAAGGATGTCGCAAGTAGTAGCCATTGTAGGAAGACCAAATGTTGGAAAATCCACACTTTTTAACCGCATGATAGGTGAAAGGAAAGCCATTATAGATGATATCAGTGGAGTAACCCGTGACAGGATATATGGATTTACAGAGTGGAATGGCAGGAAATTTACCTTGATCGATACCGGTGGATTTGTGAAGAGCAGTGACGATGTATTTGAGAAAGCCATCAGGACACAAGTCGAAATTGCGATTGATGAAGCTCAGGCTATCATTTTTTGTACAGATGTAACTACCGGCATTACCGATCTTGATGAGGAAGTCGCCAGGATGTTGAGAAAAAGTGACAAGCCAGTATTTCTTGCCGTCAATAAAGTTGATAATAACACCAGGCATCTCATTGCCAATGAGTTCTGGAGCCTGGGATTTGAAGATACTTTTTTCATATCTGCAATGACAGGGTCAGGAAGTGGTGATTTACTTGATGCTATTACAGAAGTGTTACCGGAAGAAAATGAACTGGATGTAGATCCGGAGTTGCCAAGATTTGCGATTGTGGGTCAACCCAATGTCGGAAAATCTTCTCTTACCAATGCCCTCATGGGAGAGGAAAGAAATATTGTCACAAATATTCCGGGAACAACCCGTGATGCCATCTATTCTAAGTATGATAAGTATGGCAAAGCGTTTTATCTGATTGATACTGCTGGAATCAGAAAAAAGTCAAGGGTACACGAAGACCTGGAATTTTATTCTGTCATAAGAGCAGTCAAAGCCATTGAAGAAGCAGACGTATGCTTTCTGATGATTGATGCAGTTGATGGGGTTGAAGCTCAGGATATGGCCATCTTCAGTCTTATTTTGAAACGTAAAAAAGGTGTTGTCATCCTTGTCAATAAATGGGACCTTGTAACAAAAGAAACCAACACCGCACGGGATATTGAGAAAAAGATCAAAGATAAGATTGCTCCTTTCAATGATGTACCCATCGTTTTTGTAAGTGTACTAGAAAAACAAAGGATCTTTAAAGCTATTGATATTGGAATGGAGGTTTGGGAAAACAGAAAACGCAAAATCAAAACCAGTAAACTCAATGATGTAATGCAAGAGGTAATAGAACGCAACCCACCCCCTGCACATAGAGGTAAGTTTATCAAAATTAAATACGTGACTCAGCTTCCGGTTTATTATCCATCATTTGCATTCTTTTGTAATAATCCTAAGTATGTCAAAGCATCTTACAAGAACTATCTTGAAAATCAAATGAGGAAACATTTTGATTTCACCGGAGTTCCAATCAATATATATTTCAGAGAGAAGTAGAATGGAAGTTATCAATACACATTTTGAAGGATTGAAGGTCATTATCCCCAAGATCTGGGAAGATGACCGGGGTTGCTTTTATGAAAGCTATAATGAAAAAAAATATAGTGATCTCGGAATTGATATCGATTTTGTTCAGGATAATGAAGCGTATTCAACTTACGGTGTCATACGTGGACTTCATTATCAAAAATCCCCTTTTGCTCAAGCCAAATTGGTAAGGGTAGTTCAAGGAGAAGTACTTGATATTGTAGTGGATATCCGTGAAGGGTCATCAACATATGGCCTGTATTTTTCATTGATTTTGAATGACATTACCAAAAAACAACTTCTTATACCGGAGGGATTTGCTCATGGATATGCTGTTCTTTCTGAGACAGCCACATTTGCATATAAATGCAACAATTATTATGCCCCTGATTATGAAGGAGGTATAAATCTCAATGACCCCAACCTTGAAATTGATTGGTTAATCCCCGAAAAAGATCGCATCATTTCACCAAAGGATCAGGCTTTACCATTCTTGGATCAAAACAACTAGTCGTGAATATAAAAGTTCTGATAACTGGTGCAAATGGACAACTAGGTCGAAGCATAAAAAAGATCATAGAAGATTTTTCGGATTTACAATTCATGTTTTTAACTTCTGAGCAATGTGACATTACCGATGGTGATAAATTCAGAAAGATTATTGAAGACTACAATCCAGACTATCTGATCAATGCTGCAGCTTACACAGCTGTAGATCAGGCAGAATCAAATGAAGAAGATGCTATGGCGGTCAATGCTTATGCCCTTCAAAATATCGGGCGGGCAATGGCAGGAAAGAAATGCATCCACATCAGTTCTGATTATGTATATCATCTGGATAAGGATGTACCTTACACCGAAGACATGCCATTAAATGCCCAAGGGGTATATGCAAGGAGTAAAGCCATAGGTGAATCTATCCTTCAGAGAACTTCGTGTGATTCTATCATCATCAGAACCGGATGGTTGTATTCTGAGTTTGGGAACAATTTCTTAAAAACCATGCTGCACTTATCTGAAACCAGAAATGAAATCAATGTTGTGGACGACCAGTGGGGATGTCCGACCTATGCTACGGATCTTGCTTATGTTATTCTGCACATCATCCATGAGGATTCTAAAAATAAGGTTTCATTGAAGTCATGGAATAAGGTCTACAATTATTCTAATATTGGAGTAACCAATTGGTATGAATATGCATGTACCATAATTAAGATGGCAGGTAAGTCTTTATTAATCAATCCCATTCCTTCTGTTTTGTATCCTATGCCAGCGACTCGACCACCTTGGGGAGTACTAGATACAACTAAGATAAAATCTGAGTTTAGCATAGAAATTCCTGCATGGAAAGTCAGCCTGGAGAAATGTATAGACATTTTGATCAACTAATTACCAGATTTTATCGTTGTAAATCTGTACCTTTTGAATGATTTAATGAAGGTGACCTTATGATCTCCCTCTATAGAAAAATATTATTGATTATTGTTATCCTTAGTGGTGCTTCACTTGTGCACGCAACTCATAACCGTGCAGGAGAAATCACCTATGAGCAGATCGGTGAGCTCACCATTAGGATGAAAATAACCACTTATACAAAATCAAGCTCTACCGCCGCGGATAGAGATAGTCTTGAGGTATTCTGGGGAGATGGGACGAGTGAGTTTGTACTTCGGTCCAACGGAAATGGTGATCCATTACCTAATGATGTTAAAGTCAATTTTTACATTGCAGAGCATACTTATCCCGGAAGGGCACAATACACCATTTACTTTACTGACCCTAACAGGGTTTCGAGTATTTTAAATGTCAATCCACCTAATTCAATTGATATCCCATTCTTCCTCAGTACTACTTTTACACTGCTGGATCCTCAATTTCAGGGATTCAACAATAGTGCTGTTTTGTTGCAGCCACCTCTTGACTTTGCCTGTATAGGAAGAGATTTTATTCACAACCCCAATGCTTTTGATGCTGATGGAGATAGCCTTACCTACGAGTTAATAGAACCACTCCAGGGGCCAGATGATGTGGTGCCTAATTATATTTATCCAAATAATATTGGTCCCGGTGATGATAATATGATTGAGCTTGATCCATTGACAGGGACATTTATCTGGAGGACACCTCAGATCCAGGGAGAATATAATATTGCATTCAGGATAAATGAATATCGTCAAGGTGTATTAATCAATAGTCTGATCAGGGATATGCAGATCCTTGTGAGAGCATGTGAGAATTTACCTCCGGAAGTTGAAGCCATTGATGAAATATGTATTGTAGCTGGAGAAAGACTGGAGATCCCTATTGAGGTAACAGATCCTGATTCTGATCAGCAGGTATTGGTTGAAGCCACTGGTGGACCGTTAACATTTACAAATGGTGCCAGACTCAGTGTAGAACCTCAGTACCAGGATGTTCCTATTGATATTTCATTAATCTGGGATACAGAGTGTGAACACATCTCAGATCAGTTTTACCAGGTTGTCATCAGAGCAGTGGATAATTATTTCGGTGATTCAACTGGACTTGCAACATTAAAAACCATAAGAATAAAAGTAGTGGGCCCTGCACCTGAAAACCTTAGTGGTGTTTCAGACGGAGGAAAACTCAGGATTGAATGGGACCTTCCTTATATATGTGAAGATGCTCCGGATGAATACTTCCAGGGATTTTCGGTGTGGAGAAAAATAGAATCTAAGGATATCCTTCCAGATACCTGCAGCCCTGGGCTTGAAGGTCGTGGATACGAGAAAATCGTATTTATAACGACTGAAAATGACGGCAACAAATACTTTTATGAAGATGCTGATGTTCAAGATGGAAACATATATTGTTACAGGGTATTGGCAGAATTTGCGAGATTAACCACAACTAATAATCCTTTTAACAGGGTTGAATCGCTACCATCTAATGAGATCTGCCTGATTTTGAAAAGAGATCTTCCTTTTATTACAGAAGCAACCATCATCAGTACTTCGACAGTTGAAGGATCTGCAAGAGTAAGTTGGACAAAGCCTTATGCTGTTGACCTTGATACCCTACTCAACCCAGGACCATATACTTACCAAGTACAACGCAGGATTAATCAGGAGCCATTTATTGATATTCCAGGGGCTTCCTTTACAAGTCAATACTTCAACCAGAATGTTGATACATCCTATTTTGATTTTGATTTAAATACGCAGAGTACAGCCATCGACTATCGCATTGCATTTTTCACTGGATCCTCAGATAACGATCCATTTGGATTTTCTAATCCTGCCTCTACCATATTTCTTACGGCGATTCCAAGTGATAGAAAGGCCATACTTTCGTGGGCGGAAGAAACTCCCTGGAGCAATTATTCTTATGAGGTATTCAGACGCAATTTTGCAGCTCAGATGTTTGAGTCAATAGGAATAACAAGTGAACCTTCCTACACTGATGAAGATCTGGAGAATGGTGAAGAGTATTGTTACCTGGTGACGTCAGAAGGAAAATACGGCATTTCTGGAATCATAGATCCCATCTTTAATAACTCACAGATTGCATGTACCGTACCATTTGACAGTGTACCTCCATGTCCCCCTGTAAATACAGTAACCAATAAGTGTGAAGAAGCAAGGGACGATCCGGATAATCCGATAAATGGGAATACCATAAGCTGGAACCTACCTCAAGATTGCGAAGAAGAATTATCATCATACAATATCTATTACAGGTTTGCGATGGGTGATGAATATACACTGATCGAAAATGTATCTGCGAGTCAGATCAATGAATTCTTCCATGAATTAGCAGGATCGATATCAGGTTGTTATGTAGTTACAGCATTGGACACCTTAAACAATGAATCAACTTTCAGTAATGAAATATGTGTGGAGAATTGTCCAGGTTACATCCTCCCCAACACTTTTACACCCAATGATGATGACGCCAATGACTTATTTACTCCAAGGGTCAATAGATTTATCGATGAAATAGAGCTAGAGGTCTTTAATCAATGGGGAAATAAAGTATTTGAAACGAGTGATCCGCAGATCAATTGGGATGGAAAAAATATGTCAGGGAAAGATCTGGCTGAAGGGGTATATTATTATACATGCAGAGTATTTGAATTAACAACAGATGGTACTTTCAGGACCATTGATGTCTTGAAAGGGCACATTAACCTAATAAGATAAAAGAAATGTTTGCAGGAATTATCGAAGCCACAGGGAAGATTAAGAAATTATCGCGGGAAGGAAGCAATTTAAATCTTACCATTCATTCACATTTAGCTCCGGAGTTACATATTGATCAGAGTATTGCACATAATGGGGTATGCCTTACAGTGGTTGAACTTACAGAAGAGGATTACACAGTCACCGCAGTGCAAGAGACCCTTGATAAAAGTAATCTGAATGCACTTCAGGAAGGAAGCCTTGTAAACCTGGAAAGATGCATTAAACCGGATAGCCGCATAGATGGCCACTATGTCCAAGGGCATGTTGACTCTGTAGGAAAATGTCTGGATGTGGAAGAATTAGATGGAAGTTGGTACTATACTTTCTCATTTCCTGAAAAGTATGCCCACTTGATAGTTGACAAAGGCTCAATAGCCATCAATGGGGTAAGCCTTACTGTTATCGATCCTACCATCAATTCATTCAAGGTGACCATCATACCTTATACCTATGAAAACACCAATTTCCAGGAAATTGAGTTCGGGGATGAAATCAATCTTGAATTTGATATTCTAGGTAAGTACGTGGCAAGAAGCATGGAGGTGTTTAATTCAGCGAAGGTTGGTGCTTTAGCCTAATAAAAATTGTTCTATGATTTATTCTTTCAAAGGATTTACACCAGTAGTTCATCCTAGTTCATTTGTACATCCTCAAGCTTCGGTGACAGGCAATGTTATCATAGGAAGAGATGTCTACATCGGACCGGGAGCTGCAATAAGAGGTGACTGGGGAGGAATCGTCATCAAAGATGGATGTAATGTCCAGGAGAATTGCACCATCCACATGTTTCCAGGTGCAACAGTAGTTCTGGAAGAAGGAGCTCATATCGGACATGGTGCAATCATTCATGGAGCCCACATCGGTAGTAATTCCATGATAGGAATGAATGCTGTCATCATGGATGACGTAGAGATTGGAGCTGAGTCCATCGTTGGGGCATTATCGTTTATTAAAACAAGTATGCATATTCCGCCTCGAAGTCTTGTAGTTGGTAATCCCGGCAAGGTGGTCAAGCAGGTAAGTGATGAAATGATCGCCTGGAAAACAAAAGGAACACAGCTATATAAATCACTTCCTAAAGATTGTCACAATCACCTTAAAGCCACTGAAGCGTTGCATGAAGTTCCTCATGATAGGCCAAAACAAGAAATCCTATTTGAAACGTGGAATAAAATTAAATCTGAGCCTTAAAAATTCAACCCAAGTGTAATATTGAAAAGTCGATCTACGAGACTTGATTCAGAACCGATGATCACTTCATCTTCACCTCCAGTATTGATTGGCAATGAAAATGATTGTTGAATAAACCTTACGTTCTGTCGATTAAGAAAGTTATAGACTGAGCCTTTGACATAAGCATCTAATCCTGACACATTCAATTCGTACTTAATCCCAAGGTCCAGTCTGAAATATGCCGGCAAATTGACCAGTGACTCCTCAAATCGATTTCTTGTACCTCCAGCCTCTTTCAAAAGATCAAAAGAAATGTAAGGCCTCCCGCTGCTGTATACAGCACTTCCGGAAATAATAAAATCCCCAACCGTCAAGGCATTCAACCATTTTAACTGATGTCTACGGTCATTCTGGGAAGGAAATGGTTCTCCACGATTGATATTGTTGAAGGTATCTTCTGTCTTACTATATGTATAAGCCAATTGACTGAAAAACGTGGGTGAATCATAACCCAGGTAAACATCAACTCCCCTGGACTGCGACTTTCCAGCAAAGAGTTTAAATTTTATATTTTCATCAGGCGTCACCCCATTCACCAAGCCCGGATTTTGTGGAAGTAAAGATATGGTACCTCCAAGGTCTTTCCTGAAGAACTCAACATCCATCCGTAATATTCAGATGGATAACCCACCACCTACCATAAATAGATTACTGAACCCAAGTGGATATAAACCTTCTTGTGCCAATACAAAGTATTGTTGGTATCCTCCCAGTCTATTCTCAAATGTTAACTCCCTAAAATTCTGATACAACTTAGCATAAGATGCTTTCAAGTAATAACCTGGTGACGGTTCATATTTCATTTCTATCAAAGGAGACACATTCATGGTGTCGAATGCTTCAAGCACATTCACTCTTAGGCCTAATCCGATTTCGAGGCCGTCAGCGGGATATAATAGTTTTTTACCAAATATTGCTCCCTCACCAAACTCCTGGACTCTGTTAATTGGAGTTCTTGATCCTTCGACAATAGATATTTCATTCCTTCTGTTTTGAAGATTAACTCCTATGTGCCAATCATCATCTTTAACATATTGAAGCCGAATACCTCCGGTTCCGATTTCGTTATAGTTTACGTTTTCGTAATTGAAAAACTCAACCTCGCCCACTCTGAAAACCCGTGATAGGCTTAATCCCAGACTATAATCGTTTTTATAAGTAGAATTGAACACGCTCCATTTCAATGTTTTATCCGATTGAAAACTATAAGATCCAGAAAGGTTAAATCCTTGATTTCTCCATTTTTCAGTATCGCTGGTACTTTCATCAATTAGGCCTTTCTTTCCTTCCCTATTTTCTGCAACATATCTTATATCATAAGACCTTAAATATTCATCTGAGCTTCCAAAAGTTGAAATCGAAAATGACAATTTGGATGTGAGATCCAATTTCAATTTTGCATTCAGGTCATGAAACTTAAACCTGGGTTGTACATCGATCAATTTGCTGCGTTGAAAGCTAACCATATCAATCGGAGTGTCATTAAGATTTACATTATCATCATTTTCTGATAGCGGAGAACTAAAAGGATCAGTATGATTGAAGCGTCCACCTATTAATAGACCTACTTTTGAAGAAATGGGTAATTCAACATATGCATTGGCTTTGAGAAAGTCAAGTTCTATATTTCCATGCGTATTATTGATATAGTCTGTACTATTGAGCATCAACATTCCTCCAGCCCTATTCTCATATTCCAGCGGAATTTTATTTTTATATAAGGTGGCATCCTCAATATAATACGGGTTAATTGCTCCAAAGATTCCATAGTAATGATCTGTCTTATAAAGAGGAATCCCATCCAGCATGACCAGGGTTTCTTCTGCATCGGAACCCCTTAATTGGATTTTTCCAGCAGCATCGGCGTCATTACTCACACCCGGAAGCATCTGTATTGATCTAAGGATATCGGAACCATATACGTCTCCTGCTGTAACTTCGACCAGCCTATTCTTATTGAGGGTGATCTCGTTATCTTTTCCTATATCTATTATCACCATGGGGTCAACAATGATGGTTACTTCGTCAAGAATTTCTTCAGAAGGCATTAAATGAATGACTTCATTAGGGCTTAGGTTGCTTATGTTTAAATATCTGGTTTTAAACCCCAGGTAAGTAACCACTAATTCAACTGAAGGAATGTCTTGAACCTCAATACTGAATTGACCATTGAGATCTGACATGGTTCCTACCGTACTTCTTTTAGTATATATGGAAGCATATGGAAGTGGTAGTCCTGTTTCTCCATCCATTATTTTCCCACTGATCGTTTTTAATGATTCGCGATATAATTGAACATCATCTTTACGGAGCAAAATCTTATCCCCATCTACCATCCTGTAAGACAACCCTTCTTTAGAGAAAAAATAATCAAGTAGTTCTGTAACAGACATATTTTCTAAGTCTGCATCACTGAATTCAGGAATATCCATTTTTACCAGTTCTGCTGAATATCCGATCTTAACCTTATAAGTGCTACACAATTGCTCTATTAATTGCTCAAAGTCTGAGTCAATCGATGCTGTCTGGGCATCAGCGGATGCAGCCAGGCAGAGTGTGAGTAGTATGTGAATAATAAATCGAGGCATTATCTACTGAGCATGACCTTCTTACCCTCCACTTTATAAATTAATCTTTCAGTAAATGCTATGTTCTTTAGTGCCTCCTCCAGATTTCCGGATTCAAAGAACAAGACTCCTGTAACCTGCTCGCGGATGGTCGGGTCATCGTACTCTATATATACGTTATATTGTCTTTTTAATTCTTCAAAAACAACAGAAAGTTGCTCATTTTCAAATGTGAACATTCCATTGATCCATGCTGGAGCTTCCTTTTCTGCTTTCGCAAATTCAAATTTGTCCAGATTCTTCTTACTTCTTCCGATCTCCACCGTTTCACCAGGATTCAGAATAACTTCTTGATTTCCATGATTCACTTGAACCCTTCCTGTATAACAAGCTACAGATAATGAATCTCCTCTGGCAAATACATTAAAACTGGTTCCCAATACTTCAACACTTCCTAAATCTGTTTCAACTGTAAATTGACTACCTTTTTCTACTTTAAAAAAGGCTTCTCCTTCTAATTTAAGTGTCCTTTGATTCAGGAATTCTTCATCATTAAATTGGACTGAAGAGACAGCATTTAGTTTAACAGAAGAATTATCAGGTAATTGTACCAATTCCTGTCCTCCTATATCTGTAGAAATGAGCACTCCATTATTAAATCCAAATATTGAATATAATATAAGGGCTACTGCAGCAGCTGCGGCGACGGTAGTGTAAAGAAATAGTCTTCTGGATTTTGTTGTTACTGCTTTATCACTGGTTGCAGAATCAATCACATTCCACATATCTTTCTTAAGCCCCTCATCAAGAGCATGTGTGGTGAAATTAATCCCTTCCACAAATTTTCGTGCTTCCTTGAATATTTTCTCCTGACCAGGATGTTCACTGAGCCAATTTTCCCATTGATCACTTTTTTCACCGGTATCGATCCAGGCTAAAAAGTCCTCGTCTGTGATCAACTCATCAACATTATATGTAAGATATTTATCTTTCATTTTCTATAGTGTAAACAATTCATCGAGATATTCATCCCGGTTATCTGCGCCATAATTAGCTCTGCATGCCTGTGAACCACTATTCATGATTGAGGTACACATACCCGTCTCATCTGTATCATCATTATGATTCCTATTCAGAAAACAATGTCCCAATTCATGAAATACAATAAATTCTTTGTCATAAAAACCACTGTTGTTCCAGAAAGTCTCACTGATGATTACAGAATTAGGGTCAAGGTTATCATGAATGCATTGACCCAATATTTTTTCATCTGAAAGATCACCAATGAATCCTTCTACTCTATCTTCTTTCCAGTCAAATGAATAACCCCTCTTCTCAGCCTCCTCTGAAAAAGCTTCAAAGTGAGGTATCAGCTCTTCATTGAGGTTGATCGCTTCAGTTTCTTCTGGCAAGCAGCTTACTACAGTCATTCCAAGAATTAGTAGATAAAATAGATGCTTCATTTTTACAATTATTAAGCTTTATAGTACTGTTTTACTTTATATATTCATGTTTATAAGATGGCTTGAATCGTTTTGTACTCAATTTTTTGAAAAAATTTATCCATCATCAATAAATCCTTTCATTTTTTTAATTCCCTGGGAGATTAAATTCCTGACAGATTGATAGTTGATATCCATAATCTTACAAATCTCCTCATAAGAATGATTATTATAATACTTATGGTAAATGGCCTCTCTCTGCCTTGAAGATAATTGACTCATCGCTGAATTCAGTGCTTCGCTTCTTTCTTGAGCAGTCTCTTCTTTAATAATATTACTCTCTATGGCCTCATCGGATCTGAAATCAATATCTTCTATTACGTCTTGAGATGTCTTACTTTCTTTTTTTAAAGTTGAAATAATTTTCCTCCTCAATGATGTAATTAAATATGGACGTATGGCATCAGTTGTTCCGATTGTAGTTCGCTTATTCCATATTTCAATAAACAGATCCTGGATCGAATCTTTAATAAGATCCTGGTTATAGGTAAGTCTTAATGCATAATTATAAAGATAGTCCACCTCCCTGCTGTATATGGATTCAAGGGCCGTTTTCTGACCACTCTTCATCGCCTCCCACAATAGCCTATCGTTCATAAATTTTTTCTTAAGAAAATTTTAACATTTAAAAATAAGTACAAATTTCGTTCCTACCCCTTAACTTCTCGAAAATGATTACAAATTAAAAATAATGCCTTATGACAAAGACTAGTTTAAAATTATTCTTGCCGATCTTTATTCTTGCTGCTCTATTTATCACATCATGTAGTGATGAAGATACTGCAGTTTCAGAACAAGAAATTGAAAATTACACAGAAGATGCCATTTATACCATGCAGAGACACGCAATGTGTGGAGTAAGAGGATGTTTTGAGTTTATGTTTCCTATTACCATCATCTTCCCTGATGGAGGTGAAGCAGAAGTTGATTCTTACGAAGAGATGAGAGACAGGATCAGAAGATGGAAAACGGATAATCCCGATGCTGAAACCAAGCCAAATCTTCAATATCCACTTGATCTGTTGACCAACGATGCTGAAATCGTAACGGTCAATAGCAGAGAGGAATTAAGAGATGTTGTTAAAGAATGTGTGCGAGAATTTGTGAACAAGCACCCAAGATTGAACAACAGCTGCTTTAGAATTGCATTTCCTATCAATGTTGAAATTCCTAATGGAGACACCATTACTATGGAAAACAGGGTTGATTTCAAGCGATTCCTTCGCAGATGGCATGCCACCAATCCAGACGTTGTAGGTAAACCAAAAATTGTATTCCCGATCACAGTCATATTGAAGGAAGACGGAACTGAATTAGTATTAGAAAGCGTAGAAGACTTGCAGGCCCTTAAAGAAGAGTGCCGAGGTTAATGTCCTCTTACCGGATAAATTAAAGCGAATATCCGAGAGAGAGATTTCACACCAGATGTAGAATCTGGAATTCATGTCAATTACAAGGATGCTCTAAGTGTGGGGGCATCCTTTTTTAATTTAGTAGAATTGTTGATTGACAAGATTGTTGATTGGTGAGGTTGATGATTGGTTCTAAACTAAAGAACCTAGATATTTGATATAACCATTAAGTGATTTTAGTGCTTTCGATACAAGCAGTTTCCCCTCGTTAAATTTTACTTCATTTATGTTTTCCTCATCTAATAGAATATTCAAATCTTCAATTATTTCATGCAATGATCCTCTTAAAATTCTACAAAATTGCATATTCTCTTTATGGTGATGCCTTCCAAATCCTTCAGCAATATTTCTTGTTGATGATCTTCCCGCCCTTCTAATATTTTGAATGATATCAAAGTCTAATTGCTTATTTTGTTTTTATAGATTATAAATCCAAATTCTGACCTCTCTACATTTCTTGTAACAGTCTAATTCTTCAAATTTTGTGTAGGTAGGCATAATAAAAAAGATTTTCAATCACATAATTAACACCTCAATCTAGTCAATTAACAATCTAAACACCCCCTTTCACCCAGAAGGATAAAACAACCGCTTCCTTATTACATTTTTAGGTTGAAACCTGGACCAATTATCCTGGTTATATTGAAGCCGGTCGGCAATGACGTGCAAGACGGAAGGATTATGACCTAACCCGATGTGGCTTCCTCTCACTCTAATGTTTTGATGTATGTTTGTTTCCTGCTCTTCCATGCAATATCTCCAGGAAACAACCCCATCTTCCTTGGTATAAATGGCAGTCGTCGGAACATCGGCAGGATGTTCAAGGCTCATCAGGAAGTCCGGGTCAACCTGGCTGACACTCTTACCTCCTGAAACAATACTGTAGAGCCAAATGGCATTGCTAGGTTTTGTTAACCCCCTAAAAGGTGAACCAAGCGTAATGACCTGCCGCACTAAATGAGGCCTTCTCTTAGCTAATTGTCTCGCAAATACTCCTCCCAGGCTCCATCCCACCAGGGAAACTCGCTTATTATACTTTAAATACAAGTGCTCCAATGTATGAGTTAATGCATCCAGGTATTCCACTTTAGCAAAATTTCTTCCCAGGCCCCAGTCATAAACATTAAAACCCAACTTTTCGATGAACTTCCTTAATACAGTTGTAGACGGTTTACTCGCCATAAAGCCTGGCAATACAAGGACCGGATGACCATCGCTTTGATATAATTTAGGTTTGTACAGGTTCCTGAATGGAACAGAGAGCCCCAATTCAGTAATTGCCCTTCCACCTTCAGTTGCCAGTAAAAGCAATGAAGGCTTAGATAAGTCAACAGGTAACTCATCGTTCATCACTTGTTCATCCATTTCTTTTCATATTCAAAACAAAATAATAAACACACTTTCACACAAAATACAAACTTTTATTCTGTTCAATTATCGATTTGAAAAGCAATATATGATTTCTAACTCGAATTTCATATTTATATATTATTAATATCATCTCCCTGGGATAATTCAACTGTCATTTAACTTCTTTGCTCAAGCGGCTTCAATTCTTCATAACTAAAAAGTTTAATCATATTCTTCAGTAAGAGTATTCATAGATTAGGCAGATTTCATTAGCTTTATTGCCTGCACTGAAGACGCAATTAGACATCAATGGAGCACATCCTTAATGATTCGAAATTTTTGAAAGTCCTGTCTGAGATCGCTCTCGACACCAAGAAGGACTATGAACAAGTGTTTCACGAAGCAAATACTTACCTGGAAGAAATATTTACAGAGTTTAATCCGGTGTATGACACGATTGCTTCTGAATTATCACATTACATTCTCTCGCGTGGATATGATAAAACGATTGACATCAATCCCGCTGAGCTGAAATCTATTTCCAAGATGATGCGAAAGCATTCTATTGCTTTTGTGATGACACATAAGACCTACATTGACATGTTGGTACTAAGGGTTGTACTTGCAAGACATGGTCTGCCACAGCCTTACATCTTCAGTGGAATCAACATGAGTTTTCTGGGCCTTGCACAGATAGGACGAAAAATGGGTGTGATCTTTATACGAAGATCCTTTAAAGACAATGTCGTCTATAAGGCAACACTTAAGCATTTCATCAGTACCTGTGTTAAGAATAGAGCTCACTTTATGTGGGCGATCGAAGGAACCCGGTCTCGGACAGGCAAGCTTGTCTGGCCCAAGATGGGTATCCTGAAATACATCCTTGAAGCAGAAAGCAGCCTCAAAGATGAAGTGAAGTACGTTCCTGTATCTATTGTCTACGATCTCATACCAGATGTAAAAGAAATGACGCTTGAAGGCCGAGGATCTTCCAAGAAGCCGGAAACTCTCAGCTGGGGCTTGAACTATGTTAAAAAAATGGGCGAGAAGTTGGGGAGGATAGCCATAAGATTTGGTGAACCGGTGCCTATTGAAGGTGATAAATTGGCCATTTCTGAAGAACAGCTTACACTAACCGGAACTGGAAGTGTATCCAGATTTGCACTGGATCTCGCTAATAGGATTAACAAGATCACACCTGTGACTACTGTATCCCTGATTTGTATTTCTTTATTAAGTAAATATTCACAGAATAAATTACAGCTGGAGTGGGACGTAGCCGATCTTATGCAATTGATCGAGCATCATAAATCAGATGCCCTGATCGATCGGGGTAAACCCATCGGGTCGAGTGTTCAATACAGCCTTAATCTGCTAATCAATGCGGGTATAGTCTCAAGGTATGGTGATGGCCTTCAGGCCAAATACATCATTAACGAAAACTATTACCTGGCTGCGACCTATTATGCCAATATGGCCGTCCATCATTTTTATCATAGAGCATACATAGGACTTGCACTTCAGCTCATATCTAAAAGCAGATCCAAAAAACGAACCTTGCTTTTCTGGAAGCACATCATGGAGATCCGGAATCTATTCAAGTTTGAGTTCTTCTATTCAAATAAAACCAGTTTCTGTGATGAGATAGAGGCAGACTTGAATGTATTAAATCCGGGATGGAAAGAAATGATGGATGATCCATCTGTTGATATATCTGTCCAATTGAAGCGACAAAATCTTCTTGTGGCTCCGGTAATATTATACAATTACATCGAGGCCTACAGGGTTACCGTTATGGCATTGCAGCAATGGCCGGTAGATAAACCATTTGAAGAAGATCTATTCCTTGATACTTGTTTGTTGCTCGGAGGCGAACTTCACTGGAAAGGACACATCCAACATATTGAGACAGTTTCAAAGCCTTTCCTCCTCAACGGAATCAGAATAATCAAAAATCAAGGCCTCATTCCGCAAGAAGGAAATTCCAAAGAAACTGAAATAGAAGAGTTCAAAAAATACCTTGACAAGCTCAGTGACAATATAAAGGTGCTCCGAAAAATTCCACTAGAAGGCCCGGCCGAAACCTCTGTAATGGTGCCTATTGGAAGGGCGATTGTTCCTGGCTCCAAGACAGACGACATCACCCAGGAAATCCTGGATGAAGAGAGTGGGCCACATATCGGTGCATTATTCGATCTCGACCGGACACTTATTCGAGGATTCTCTGCCAAGGAATTCTTCCAGGCGAGACTATTCAGCGGTAAGATGAGTCCTAAGGAAATTATCGCACAATTCTCAGGTGTATTGGTATACGCTCTCGGCAACAGAAACTTTGCAGGTTTAGCTGCCATTGGAGCCAAAGGGGTGAAGGGCATCAAAGAAGAAGTATTCATCGAAGTAGGTGAAGATGTCTACCTCAAGCATCTTGCTGACTCCATATATCCGGAGTCCAGAGCACTCGTAGAAGCTCATCTCGCTAAAGGCCATACTGTAGCCATTGTTTCCGCTGCAACGCCATATCAAGTTAATCCGATTGCAAGAGACCTCAAGATCAATGAAGTGATGTGTACACGTATGGAGGTAGTCAACGGTAAATTTACCGGAAAGATCATTGAACCTGCTTGTTGGGGAGAAGGCAAGGCCATTGCAGCAGAACAACTGGCAGAAAAATACGACCTCGATTTAGCGAAGTCCTATTTCTATACCGATAGCCATGAAGACATTGCACTTCTGGAAATTGTTGGAAAACCGAGACCACTGAATCCGGATAAGGAATTGGCAACAGTAGCCTTCCAAAATGACTGGCCTATATTTAATTTCAGAGAAGAGGATCAATCAAAACTTGAAAATATAGTAAGAACAATGCTTACCGTAAGCAGCTTAATCCCGGCTGCATTGAGAGGATTTACAAGTGGTGCTGTAAGCATGAGCTTCAATGAAGGCATCAATTCCATGATTGCCTCAGTGGGAGATTTTGGAACCAAACTTGCCGGAATCTCACTGGCCATAAAAGGCGAATCCAACCTCTGGTCACATCGGCCTGCAGTATTTTTATTCAACCACCAGAGCAGTGCTGACTTCTTTATAGTAGCTAAGTTGCTCAGAAAGGATGTAAGGGCCATTGCTAAAAAAGAATTGCAGAGCACACCCATATTGGGTCAGATGATGACGGCTGCCGGAGTCATTTTTATCGACAGATCCAATCGGGAAAAAGCCATTGAAGCCATGACTCCAGCTGTCGAAGCATTGAAGTCGGGCACTTCTATTGCAATTGCTCCTGAAGGCACAAGAAGTTATGACTACTCGCTTGGTCCATTCAAGAAAGGGGCCTTTCACCTGGCCATCCAAGCCCGGGTTCCAATTGTCCCTATCGTCCTGAAAAATGCACACGATGCCATGCCACGTGGGACCAATGTATTCAAGCCAACCATGGTGGAAGTCGTTGTCCTTGATCCCATCCCTACTGAAAACTGGGAAGCCGTATATCTGGAACAATACATAGAAGAAATCAGAAATAAATATCTGGACGAACTCGACCAGACAGATTTTCATAAATTGCTTACAAGCCCTAATTAGCTATTATGACGATGAAACTAAAAGTTGGAGTAGTAGGAGGTGGTTCATGGGGAACCACTGTAGCCAGCCTTGCTTCCCGACACTCTGCAACAATGTTATGGGCCAGAAACCCGGATACGGTTAAAGAAATCAATGAATTCCACACCAATAGTAAGTACCTGGGTAAGTCAAAGCTTTTTCCATCATTAGTATCATCAGAAAGCATAGAAGAA
The DNA here is from genome assembly GCA_013002995.1 of Saprospiraceae bacterium. Classification (GTDB taxonomy): domain Bacteria; phylum Bacteroidota; class Bacteroidia; order Chitinophagales; family Saprospiraceae; genus JABDLO01. The sequence continues at coordinate 38,453 of JABDLO010000530.1, forward strand.
GTAGTCTCCCAGGCAGATGTTATCATTATGGGCGTACCGGCTCAGAGTTTCAGAAAGGTGTTATTAGCTGCCAAGCCGCACATCAGGCCATGGGTTCCCATAATCAGTCTCTCCAAGGGTCTGGAAAGAGGAACGAAAATGAGGATGACACAAATTATTGAAGCCATCATGCCCGGTCATCCTGCAGGAGCACTCACCGGCCCCAACCTCGCAAAAGAAATCATGGCCGGACAAGCAGCAGCATCCGTACTCGCCATGGTGGACGACACCATTGCTAATGAATTACAAAAAGTCATAGCAACCGGGCTTTTCAGGATCTATACCAATACAGATGTCGTGGGCTGCGAACTCGGAGGAGCCCTCAAAAATGTCATCGCACTTGCAGCAGGAATGGGGGATGGAACAGGTGCAGGTCAGAATACCCGGGCAGCCATCATCACGCGGGGGCTGGAAACTGCGGATACCAAACCTGGTGGCCCCTCGCCCTTAGCTCCGCTGCACTAAGCCGCATCCAGTGACCCTCGGGTCGGCGGTTGGTCCAGCCGTGAAGGAAAAGAATTTTCTGCATAGAACTAAATTAGCCCAAGCTGGAGAGCCTCTCGAATCTAGTTGGAGAGCTTCATGCGCAGTGCATTGGCAACCAC